>CAYWRR010000049.1:0-11027 GCA_964460425.1 uncultured Nitrososphaera sp. | reverse complement strand
CCTAGCTATTATCTTGCCTTAAGTTAACAGAGCCGAAACTAACAACTAAAAGCTTAAAGGTTACATCTGCTGCTTGGATGTTATCATTTCTTTATGTATTATAGCAGCCATCTCCCAAGTACAAATGCATGCAGAGGCTGAGAATCCTTCTTGGTTTCTTGAGTTGAGTTATCAAACAGCCAAGGAAGATAAAGATCACATCTCTTTTTGACTGTCAATAATGTTTCTTCGAAGGCAAAAACTGAACATATTAATCGCAAAGAAGAGTGGCACTTTAATATCAAGCTACGTATATGCTTCATGACAACTTTTTTCTAGTTAATGCAGAAGACATGTGACCTTTATAGCTCTTCTTGTTATGTATGATGTCATCATCAAACCAATATCAATTCTTATATCAGAAAGTAACAATGTACAGTTGATATGGCTTTTGCTCTGCCAAATTATGGTAGTTCCATTTGATTTGATCAAGGTTTGCCTTTTCAAATATCCTCTGCAAGTCATTACTTAACTTTGTGTAAAGGGAATTGCCGATGACCATTTGACTTCCTCTTGTGACAGATTGCATTTTCGCTGCAAGATTCATCGTTGTACTAATGATATCTACATGAGCTCTTTCGTGGTCTGATCCGTACCGGAGAATTGTGTGTTGCCCAAAATCTGAAGTTACTTTAACTTCAATTCCTGCGTGTCCCATCTGTAAAAGAAGTGGGTTTATGGCATTTCTTACTACATACACTACCGACTCTCCGCACAATACTGTGTCATCAAGGTTATGGCTAGAAGGAAAGTAACCAATGCATGCATCTCCTACAAATTTTAGCACAAACCCACCAAAATGTTCAATAACATACGACACTTCTTGCGAAAATACGGTGACTATCTTTGAAAGAAAGTCAGGTTCTAGCTCAGTACTCATTCTAGTGGAGCCTACCAAATCAAAATAAATCACCGCAAAGTCTAGCTTTTCAGAAGTATGCTTTCTCAAGAATTGGTCTGATTTTGAAATCGCCACATGATGATATTCGAAACCTTCTACCAAGGCCTTCTTTATCCTTTTTTGACTTTCTTTAACAATATTACCCTTCCAAATAGGAGTGTTTCTCTCATGGTGCATTTGATATGCCCCTGCTTCAGTTGGTACATCATTTCTAGTATATCAATATCATCATCATGGAATACTCTGAAACATTCCGCTCCTCGCTATTATTGTTATTATTTTGCTTTTCTTATCTGACGGGTCAGCTGTTATTTCTGTTTGAAATCTTAAGGCTTAACATGACAAAAATGCAGCATGTAGACATTCTCTCAGTGTCAGCGTGGCCGAAGTTGTCTGTTCTTGAGCAATTAGCATGCCAACTTCCTCAGGATATGCCTCAGCATTTCTCGCAGCATTTATCAATGCCTCATCATACACTCGTTAGGTAATGGCCTGGAGCATTTGTTATTTAGAAAAATAAGGCTAATCTTATCTAATGCCAATGTTCTGAATTGGTCCCTTAGCATATATGGTTGATTAACTTTTGAATTGAAGTATTCTGAAAGTAAGCCGTATCCGTGATTTTGCGATAAGTGTCACCGTTATCATTATGCACGTTGGTTAAAGTAGTAGAACTACTGGTAGGACCAGCCGTATCGCATTTATTATTTCTTTCATTGATACAGTGCCTAATAAGATTATCTAAACAATAACCTTCTAAGCTAGCAGGAATTCTACAGTTATTGACGCCTGTACTGGTCCTAAACATTCTCAGGTCAACTTTAGAGGATCCGCAGAAATACTGCAATATTAACGCACGTGCTCATCATGCATAGCTCTGAATTGTTAATCACTGTTAATTCATAAGATACAGCATTCTGCGAAGAGAATTCTCACACCGAATATTGAAGAACATGAAGAGGTACCTGTTTGAGTCTTAAAAAGATAATTTCAATAGAAATTGAGAACACAGTTCTATCATCATCATCATCACCTAAATGAGTCATGAAAGCATAAGCGTGACGGCATAAGCAACTGCAATTTATTTACTAGTTATCAATACCAAGTTCATGGTACATCGTTATGATAAGAACTGCTCTATCGCATCCAAATAAGGCTCTTGTCATATACTGGGGAAATGAAAATGATACACTGAGAATACCTACTAGAACCAGTATGTCAGTCACTTTGCAGGGGTTAAACCGTCCGCTGGACTACATAGTCTCATTAAGAACAATGCCATCATCAGAACATGATAAGGTCATTATAGATGGAATAGAGGATAAGGGAGAAATTCATAGCCACTTCGTTCATCACCTTGACTCCATTAGAAGATATACAGGATTTAAGGAAAAGGTCGAGGTTTATACAAGAAAGTCATTTCCTGTCGGTAGCGGGCTTGCAGGTTCAGCAGCAAGTGCATCGGCATTAGCCGAAGCATTTGCAGGTCTGATTGGCAAAACTGACGATACAAGATTGAAATCCATCATGGCAAGACGAGGAAGCGGTTCTGCCTCGCGTTCTGTGTTCGGGGGATTTGTCATATGGCAGAAAGGTAACAGTGATGACTCTTCATATGCAAAGCAGCTTTTCAATGAACATCACTGGGACCTTCGCAATGTCATCGCTTTGGTTAGTTCTAATCTAAAAAAGATAAAATCAATTGAGGGAATGAAGTTGTCAAAAAAAACCTGTCCTAAACAGCTTTATTCAGATTTTGTAAGCATTGCAAATCCCCATATAGAACAAATAAGCACAGCCTTGTCGGCAAGAGATATTGCAAAGCTTGGAGTATTGTATGAGAAAGAAAACTATCTTTTTAGACATATATGCCTTAATACAATACCAACACTTGATTACTGGACGAAGGTGACAGATGAGATTTTAGACAAGGTTGCAAACCTTCGTAATGAGGGCATACCCGCATATGCCGGGACAGACGCAGGCCCAAATGTACATGTTTTTACGGTGCCAAAGCATGTTGAACGAGTAATTAGAACGATTCAAGAAGTACATGGAGTACAAGATATTATTCATTGCAGGGTGGGAGAAGGTAGCCATCTCATTCAAGAGCATCTTATTACCTGAAGAAACTTGTACGGTAATCAGCCAAGCTTGTTGAGTATCGCTTTACAGAATTGATAGCAAACAGGTTTCAAAGTCATTCTATCAATAGAAGTATTTCCTAGGATCTTGATTAGTTTGAAGCAACACGGCAGCGTGATAGTATAATATTGGCTAAAGTATGTACTACGCCGATAAAGATAGGCTTTAGTAAGTTTCACTTATGTGACAATTTCTAATGCGTTAAATTCAAGGGATATTATTACCAGCCTATAATAACATATCCTTTCTCAAAGCCTGCCCAGCCCAATTGAAAAAGCCTTTGAGCCATCAGGGATATACCATATCATCGTCAGTATAAGAGAAATGAGCGAGAGACCCATTGTAGGCACGAAGAGGTCGACACTGAGTAGACTTGCCAGAATTCCCTCATAAGCCATTAGTTTGCCAAGGTATTGTCACTCCGTAATTTCACAGATGAGATTATCAAATCTGCAGCAAACATTAAGATGTAACTAATAAAGTACTGTTCTGCAGGCTTGCAAGTGTCGCCTGCCCTGATGCCGGAAGCATAGTTCTTTGTGCCCCCATTGTCGTAGCTGCGTGTACTGCTCTATGAGCTAAATCATAGAGAAGGCTATATTCGATGGGAATTACCCGCTATCCTCGCTAAAACAAGAGCCATAGCGATTGCCATGAAAGACTGGCTAAGTCTTCTGAGGACTATATTGAAAGCTATAAACTTCAAGACTAATAAAAGATAGTCTACCATGAGAAAGAGATCAGGATGCAAAAGCCCTAGGAGCCCGTTGTTTTAAGTAATGTGAAGTATGACGGTTACAATGCTCGATCTGACTCAAAGCTAGGTAGCGGCCAGACAATTAAGACGATGATCTGGACTATAGCTAAGGTTACTACAATCAGGACGGCCTTTATGGCAAGTCTGTATAGTAGACTCCTGCAGGCAGAATCTGCAGTTTCGGCAGTGTATTGACCTCTTGTCATAGATTGAACTTCATGATCGTGTTATTATATCACGCTGACTGCTGTGCAATGCAGCGTACATACTTCAGACATACTCCATCTGCCATACGATCTATTTTTCACTCCTTTGTCCATATGTCTGAAAGATCAGTCATTTTGCTTATGTACGGTTTATTGACCTCGAGCTAAAGTCTTCAGTAAGGCTGTGCGTGTTTCTTATTCATCACATGCTGCAGCGGTTCAATTATATCTTGAGGTACTGCTCCTCCTCCGCCTTTGGCGGGTCAAGGCGAAAACTGTTCCATAGAATATTCCACCCACAATACCAAACGCTACGGCACCTGCAATAAGAATCAAAATTGCAGCTATTGCCAAAGTATCCAGATTCTGCCAATGGTCACTTGTATCTGGATGCGGCACCTTAAAGACTGCATCAAATATCGATTGGCCCGCAAACACTGCTGCGATAATTCCGATTGCGAGCCCCAAGATCATTATAACCGAAGTTTGTACGTTGCTCATGTCGTAGTCTCAACTTCATGCATTTGGACTGTAATGGTTAGCTGTTTAAGTATAGCCGTTCTACTAAAAGCAATTACCACACCTCGATAGTGATTTTCAAGGCCTAGGACGGAGAAACATTTTGGAATTGTTCTTATCCCTTCCTACTATTCTTCAGGATTATTATGGTCTCTTGTGCAGGATATCGTCAAGCAGGCTAGCATGAAGACGTTCCGCCATCTCTCTATTTTTGGCAAGCACTTCCTCGTTAATAAGACCTGAAGATACAGATTCATTTCTTGCAATATATCTAATAATGTCCTTATCTGTTATGATTCCTGCCATGTTTCTACCATCGTCGCTCATTACAAGAAGTCTACGTATATTTCTTGCCTGCATCGTTCCCAATGCGTCTTGAAGTGAGGCGTTAGGATGAATTGTTACTACTGGCTTGCTCATAAGTTGATTAACCGGTGATGAAAACGAGATTGGTCTTTCAGCCAAATTCCGTACAACATCTTTTCCTGTAATTATTCCCACGGGAGACTGAGCGTCAACTGACTGAGCAGCAACGACTACAACACTACCAATACCACTTTGAATCATTGTCTTACATACTTGCTGTATTGTATCATTTTCTCGTATAGTTTTGACTGGACTTGTCATAACTCGGGAAACGGGGATGGAATCGAGACTACTCATGCCATTTCTGCGCCAAAAATACTAAGGCAAACATATGTTATGAAAGTTACTTTCCAGCTATTGCGCTAACCTTTGGGTGATATGACTGTAATAATAAAGTAATCAAGAAAGCTACCTAAATCAGCATATCTATAAAATATTCTTGAAGATAGTGTGAATTGATTGAATCTTCCAAATTATATATAATATATATCTCATCCATCTTTTGTTACTTGTGAACAGGAGAGCGAGATTACAAAAATGACAGTATCTTTCTAGAATCCGCATAAGAGCACCAGGAGCCCGTATAGCCACTGTGTCATTTGTATTGACGACGATGATGGTGACTATTATTATTGTACCAAACATGGCATTTGCGCAGTTTGGCGGCGGCCTGTTCCCCATCTTTCCAACAACTGAAGCATTGCCAACATATATCGTCAGAATTATCCCAGGCGCTGCATTTCAAGATAGTCTATTTCATTATTATCCTCAGGATATAGCTATCCCTGCTGGAACAGCTATATCCTGGTTCAATGACGATCCTGGTCAACCGCATACTGTCACAAGCGGCACTCCAGATGATCCTTCCAATATTTTCAACTCTGGCGTGATGCCTTATACTTCGTTTTTCCAGTATACGTTCGACGAACCAGGTACTTTTGACTATCATTGCATGATCCATCCTTGGAGAATTGGAAGTGTAACTGTCAGTGATGCTGTGGCACTAGGACAGAATTTTGAGTTCAGATCTGGGACAGGTCCTACATTGGATCTAACAGAACATAACCGCACACTGCTAGACTTCAAGCCAATTACATTTACAGCTCAAGAGACAACCCCGATAACATACGATCTTTCTCTGCTAGCTCCAAATACACAAGAAGAAATCTTCTCAGAGTCATTTTTTGTATTTGATAGCGACTTGCAAGTTGAGCTGGTAAACAACGCAACCATAAATAGAAGGCAAGTATATGGTCCTGACTTCACTGACCCAATTACTGGAGCTTACCATGTGATCGGTAACTTGTTTGAAACAAGTGGTGAATATACTGTTAGAGTGGAACCCATAGCGATAGGTAATACTCCGCCAACTGAGAGGCTACTAGATGAATTTAGAATACAGGTGACATCAGCACCGCTACCATCACCTCCATGATCCTTGGTGGATCAATCCGCCTCCTTTTCCTATCAAAAACAAGAATAGCAGAGGAAGTACTTCGATCACAATACAAATGATCAAGTTGTGAAGAAAACAGAAATAGTAGGCAATCTACATCACGATGCAAAGAAGCTGATATTATTGGTAGTAGGGCAGTTCATAACACAATTACCACTCTGATACCTGAACAATTTTTTTAGGATCATATCTATGTCACATGAACTTTTGAGACGAAACACCAGCAGCAATAGCTTTTTTAGGTGATGACTAATTCATTTTCAAGCTTGTTCATGCTTTCTTTAAAGGAGGATAAAAGCTTGTGCAAGCAGTCGATTTAGTCATATGAATTTATTCCACAGAGACCTCTTCGTGTTCTCCTTTGCAGATTAACTTCACTATTTCTCGCCGAATTGAATCTTTTATCTTACAATCATGAGATAGGGCTCCTGCTATTATAGGGACATTGTGCTAAACTCTGCAAAGCAACAGTTCCGACGATGCATTTGGGCCCCGTACTGCCAATCACACTATCCAGCTGAATACGAAGGAGAACTCATTAGTTCTGTAGATAGCTCTCAATCAAGAGAGATAATGGTATTTATTCCAGCAGGTTCAACAAGACGGGATGTTCTAGGAACGCAAGTATTATGAAATTTTGAGCGCTCACACTAATAGTACTAGTATCGCTGAGCATAGCAACACAATTTCTGTTATGATGTGCATACAACTCGCTATAGAATCATCTATCAAGAAGCCTGTTAGGGGAGGGTAAATGAAGTATCAGGAATCAATCGAACAGAATTATGCCCTCTATTTGGTAATTCCAGCTAAAATGCTGCCATCCTTGACTTACAACAACCCAGAGTTGTCGATTAAGATATCTCTGTAAGCAGCGCTGCACGATTATTAAGATCTATGTGCCAGGCCTGCGGTACTAGATCGAGGAAACTTGATTTTGACGCCTTAAGATGTTGTAATGGAAGGCCTGAAGAAGACAAAAAAGAACGGGGGAAAGAAGGAAGAAAATGAAAATATATCCTCAAATAATGTTTTTGTTCATCCTTACTCTCGAAAATAGGCTCATTATTGCATATTCTATACTTATTATAGACCATTGTAAATTGAAATATTTGCAATAAGTTAAGACTGGAGTTTTTGCAGGTTTCATATAGATAAGATATATTTCAGACGCTGGAATATGTATGCCGTCATACTAATCAACTACTTTGCCTTTTTCCTCTTGATATTACTTGCAATATTGACAGCGCCAAGCCGGGCCTCCTTGAGGGTGAGAGAAAGACCGCAAGGTCGGTAATTGTCACTATTCCCAGAAGCTTTCCTTGGTCATCGATTACAGGAAGCTTGTGTATCTGGTTTTCTATCATTGCTTTTGCTGCTTCTTCCACCGTTGCACCACATCCTACCGTGATAAGAGGTCGAGAAGATATACCTTTGAGCTCGACATTTAAGAGCTTATGCCTAAGGCCGGCCCATCTAGCTATATCGCTATGAGTTACAATCCCAAATGGCCGACCTCCTTTTGTTACTAAGACGCTTCCGATCGCTTTTTCTGCCATCAAAGCAGCTGCTTCGCGTACTTTCTTTGAGCAGTCTAGTGTCATCACAATTGGCGTCATTATCTTTTCAACCCTAGTAGTACTTTGGTCTATCACAACTTCTAGAGCGTCATTCTTTACTAAATTATCCACAATTTTTTGAACCTCTTTTGCATCCAGGTCAACATGCGCAGCTATTGTCTCAACTGAAAGGTCGGAATAGCGATAGAGGTTAGCTATTATGCTCCTTTTCCTTTCCGCCTGCCTGTTTGCTGTGCTACTAGAATCTTCAAGGATCATATCTGCATCCTCTGACTTGCCGGGTAAACAGCTCCTAGATCTTATTATCTGCAGAGGGTACAGTGCATGGCTGTGCAAACACAATGGTTGAGAATATAATTCATTGCAGTGTTTGCATAATGAGAAAAATCTGTATTGTTCACTAAGCAGAGGGAAAGGGCGCTTGCCAAACTTGCAAAAATGGCGTCAAGTCCACAAAGCACAATGGGTTTGAAGATGTTGTTCTTGAGAAACTGATGCACCCTTTGAAAGAAAATGAGAATCTTAATGATATGCAACTGGCAAGAACCATCGATGATTGTGATAATAATACTGATGATGATTATATCTCTGACTAATATAGATCAGCACTTGTTGATTACATTTACAAAATGGCTATCGGATCTGCACCCTTCTTTATCTTTCAATGCTATCGCAGTTTGACTATGGAACTACGCTGGCAAGTGCTGTAACTTCTGCTTCCGGATTTGTTGTCTAACTAGCAATAGATAAGCATAGAAAGGAGATAAAGTCTTCTGAATCCGAATAATGTCCTGGAGATGTTATAACCAATGAACTGGTCCCTTGAAGACTTTGTCTATGGCGCAACTGATGGTGCAGTAACGACTTTTGCGGTGGTCGCAGGAGTCATCGGTGCGTCACTTTCACCTTCGATTGTACTTATTCTTGGATTCGCAAACCTTCTTGCCGACGGCTTATCTATGGCAGTTGGAAATTATCTAGCAGCAAAGACTAGGCTTGAATACCTTCAGAAGGAAAGAAGGAGGGAAGAGTGGGAAATAGATAACCTAGTGGAGCAGGAGAAACAAGAAATCCGAGACATTTACGCAAAGAAAGGATTCAAGGAGGAGCTGCTGGAAGAAATTGTAAGGATCATCACTTCAAGACGTAAGGTCTGGATTGATACCATGATGAGAGAAGAGCTAGGCCTAGTCGAAGACAGCAATAGGCGGCCGCTGGATACTGCTATGACTACTTTTGTAGCATTCAACCTTGTAGGCCTTATCCCATTGCTTCCTTTCGTGGCAATGTTTATTGCTGGCTTTGTAGTAATTTCATCTTCTGACGCCTTCACTTATTCTATAGTCTCGACCGGCGTAGCGTTATTTTTGATAGGCTCTGTGAAGGGAAGAATTGTGCAAAAGCCACTGATAATGTCAGGCATAAATACTCTGCTTATTGGCGGAATAGCAGCATCAGTTGCCTTTCTTGTAGGCTATCTTCTTAGCCTAGTAGTCTAGGCGTAAAAATCGCACAAAAATATGAAAGTGTCATAATCCAAAGCAGGCTATTTCTTGCTTCATTTTGCTGCTTTATTTTGCTCATAAACTATTTTAGGTGCTTACTTCTGCTCTAATGTTAATACAGCCAATGCCTTGAATTCGGGTGGCTCTTGATGCAAATATTGCACCAGAGTTGTATTCATTTGATAGGTTCCATCTGTATTAATTTTTTTATCTGATAGAATGTAATTACACTATTGTCAATAGCTTACCGGATAGTGTTAGAGCAGTTCTTGATAAGTAGCATCAAATCTCTTTCAAATACAATGCATACACACAAGTGATTTTGTCGACAACCGCCTAAGTATTAATAGCCTTTTATCCTATCTCAATGAGAAGTTGATTATTAGCTTGTAGCCACCAATATTACAAATCCCATTAGTGTCTAAAACTATATATGGTCCTGTCCTGAGTGATGACGATTCACTGGGGTCATGTCGAATTCCACAGAAGATCAGGACAGGACCAGGCACATATCTGTAGAATTCTTCTTAATGACAATATCATGAATTATTTATGCAGTTTGTATGCACTGCATTGCAAAGAAAGACAAATTATGCTTTTTGGCTGAAATTTCGCTCTTATTCTTTTGCATTGTATACCTTAATGGCGCTGTATTAACTTAGACCATCACCTCCATTAAGAATGTAGTGAACCTTACTCTGTCAGTTTCCATATGCAAGTACAGTACGAATAACTTCGACCAGTTCCAAACATGCTGTATATTGCAATTTTTCTTCTTTCTACACGGGAAATGGTCATCAAAAGACTCTGTCCTGTCTTTAATATGCTGGATGAACCTCTCCATCAAGTTCTTCAGTACAGTACCATACAGCTCATGTTTCAACCTCAACCATTTGCAAGCATCATGATACCACAAAGCACCATCTGTGAATACTGGTCTTCTTCCATACCTATCTCTTAATTGTTTGAAGAACTGGTGGCATACGAAAATCGCCCTTTCTCTAGATAGATGCATCATTAAACAGACATTCAAGTTCGGTTCGTAAGCTATCCATAGCCAGTAATTCTGACCATCTACCTGAAGCAACGTCTCATCAATAAAAATCTCTTTGACTAGTTAACTGTCAGTTCCAAATTTGTCTGCAAGGCTAGAGTATCTCTGGATCCATTTCCAAATGGATACATGGCTTCTTTTCTTTATGATAGATGATGCGAGACATTTTTGGCTGCTAGCCTGAAGCTCGTAGAACTAAAATATAGGTAGATGCCATACCTGACTATGAAGCTGGATCTGTTCTAGTTCTCCTTCTATTCATTGGTCATGAGAAGCTAGGATAGACCTAGCTATAATCTTCGTGTCTTAAGTTAACAGAGCCCTTAATGGGCAAAAAATACTTTTACAGAATTGTACCCTTCACTGAATAAAATATACTCTGCATTTCTTCAGCTCAGACAAGTCTCACTCTGATCGCAATGGCAGTCGAATGTTATTTCTTTCATCGTACTAATGTTTTGATAGATACGCGTATGCTTAAACATCTAGTAGAAGTCCT
>CAYWRR010000048.1:0-11238 GCA_964460425.1 uncultured Nitrososphaera sp. | reverse complement strand
TTTTCTACAGCTAGGATGCATGATGATATTGATGAGGAAGGTTTTCAGATGACTTAAATAATAATCATAACCATCTATCTGTGGAGAAGTGTTTCATCCACAAATATCTCTCTTTGATCAGTCGTCTGTTCGCCCTGAAGTCATGTAATCTGCTATGTCACAGAATATTTTTGGACTCACTTCCAAATGGCTATATGTGCCCTTTCTGTCATCACAGCAGACAAACATTTAGCTGCCAGCCTAAAGCTCCTAGAACTAATAAAATAAAGGTACAGTCTATACCTGATTATAGCGGGGTGTGTTCTAGTGCGTTCCATAACCTACAACAATGTAACGCTAGGACATACCTAGCTATACATCTTGCCTTAAGTTAACAGAGCTGATGATCTAACAATAAGTAAATCTACCTCTTGAGAGACCGTCATTCCTTTTCTGTTAATGATGCATACTATGCTGACATTAATCGCTCCATTTTTAAAATAGTGAGAAAACTCTTGCATTTATACAAAAGATGCCATTGAAATGAGAAATTAAAGTTAATTGAGGAATTCCAAATTAATGCAAGGAAAAGAAAGGAGAAGGCGATAGACGAACCTTACAAACTGGAGCCCAAAATCCTAGTTCGAGTCCATCTTTTCCTTGAACTTCTCCTGAACTTCTCCTTGTTACACTACCCATGTCTCTATCGGTATCTGACGCCTTATTGGCTGTAGCCTTTGCACCAGCCTTCATTTTTGTCAGATTGGTCCTCGATTTCTAGAGCCATGGTGCCTTAAATATATTACATCAAATTATTTAAGGGGTTATTCACAATATTCGGTTTCATCTTCCCTGCATCCCTTAGAAGGGGTTAGCCACCTTCCAGTTATTGCTCCTGGCTTACAGTACTTGGCAACTCGTCTGTATAATATCTAGTAGGCATAGTTTAGAGACCGTATTTTCGTCCTTGTGTGTTAGAAAATCTTTGATGCAAATAGTAAGAATTGTGATTCAGTTCCATCTATAATCGTTTTCCATAAAAATAATTTAGTAACGCTTTTTGATATAATAATTGTGACAGAACACATAGTAGAAACATAGAAGTTCAATAGCCTATTGTTACCTAAAACCACCATGGCACAGCCATATGTAATATTGATGGGGTGGACTGAGCAAAGGATAAGAAACTTCAAGGATACTATAAGACGTGTGGAAGAAGCAAGAAGCGAGGTAGAAAATCTTGCTAAAACTAGTATTTATCAAATTAAGAGAATAAACCAACAAGTCATGATTGAAAAGAATATTAGTGCTATTATTTTTCTACGATGAATTCGTCGACTTCCATACCAAAGTGGCGACCACCAGCTTGTTTGGCATAGCCTAATACCTCATCGCCCACTTTTACTTCGGTCACTGATAACAGCTTCCTGTCCCTGGATATCAGCCGTATCGTTTCAGCATTTTGCAAAATAACAGTGCCTTCCTCGCCATTGATCTCCGCACGTATTAATCTCAGCGGTCGCGTCTCTATCTTTGATCTGCCAACTACAGCACTTCTGGCAGTGCCTTCCTCGTTAACAATCCACACTTCGCTTCCTGATTCAATCTCGGATAAATAGCGCGTTCCTCCACCAGGCACCATTGTATAACAATATACTGCGCCAGCGTTCACCCTGAATGGCCGGGGCGAAGTGAAAGAGGACCCCACTGATTCATTGTGTACTAAAAGCATAAAGTTTGATCTACTTCCAACCAACATGCCTTCTCCCATCCTCATCATCGACGCAGTATCTACACAGACCCGCTCACCAGTGCCGACATCTTTTACCTCTGTGATCTTAGCTCTCGAGATAAGGAACCTTGCAGTAGAAAGCTCCCGTCTGGCCCTGTCTACTTCCTCTTCGCTATCTGTCGATAAAATTACTCCATCCACTCCTAGCTCAAGGACGGCAAACAATGTTGCAACCTCTTGAGAGCTTTTTGCTGTAGCGAACACTTTTGTTTTGGACTTATGCAGTTTTGCAATAATATTCTCAAGGGGTATTATCTTCCAATTTGGCGCGTCGACGATTACAAGTTCTGCTCCATTCTCTGACGCCCTTTCAATATCATCTACGTCTAGATTGCTCGTTACTTTCTTGAAGTACCCAACCCTCTTACCTGATGACTTCAACGATTTCAATTGATCAAAAGTCCTGCAGATGACGATATCAGCGTCCTCTGAGTCATATAGAGTACGGATGCTTTTGCCGGCTACCTTGGGATCAACGTTAACCATCAAGTTGCCCTTATCCTTTAGTTTTGAGAGAAATTCGCCCAGAGAAGATATTGCTACAGTTGGCTTGACAATCAACTCTTTTGGTTTGAGATCACTCAACTTCTTTCATAGCCTCTCTAACATTTCTGTTTTCAATTATGATCCTGCGTAATGCGCGTACCATTGCAGGAGGATTCTTATGTTGGAAAATGTTGCGGCCAAATGTCACACCCTTTGCCCCAGCCGCCATTGCCCCATTGCACATCTCCAAAATTTCTATGTCACTATTGGCCTTCGGTCCACCAGCAATTACCAGCGGAACGGGACAGCTCCTAACAACTCGCTTAAATGAATTCGGATCACCAGTATATACTGCTTTTACAATGTCTGCACCTGCCTCCGCACCCACTCTTGCAGCATGCGCCACGACTTCTGGGTCATGAGGGTTTTTAATGTTCTCTCCGCGTGGGTACATCATTGCCACCAGAGGAAGACTCCATTCGTCACACTTATCAGATATCATACCAAGCTTTTGCAGCATCTCCGGCTCTTCTTTTGAACCAATATTGATATGAACAGAGACCGCATCAGCTCCGAGTCTGATCGCTTCTTCCACACCCCCTATCAGCATCTTTCTGTTTGGTGCTGGACCTATGGATGTACTGGCGGAAAAGTGTACTATCAATCCAATATCTGGCGACCTTGGCATAGTCTTAATAATGCCCTTATTGACAAGAACACAGGTGAGTCCAGCAGATGCACATTGGTAGATCATGCCATGAACATCTTCTAGACCCTTAATGGGGCCATTGCTTATACCGTGGTCCATTGGAATACACAGCATTTTTCCGTGATCCAATATCCTCGAAAGCCGGATGTCCCTGCCAAAAACCATATGTGTATCCAGTCTTTCTTGCTAACCTACTTATAATTTGTTTTATCCTTAGATATTTGGAATAGGGGCTTGGAAGTATGGTTAGAACGGTCCTGACTGGCTTTACGGTGTAGTATAAACGATTAGGTCCTAATCAAATAATTCACTGCATGTTCGCTAGAATTTGTCATCGGTGGGATTATTGAGAATGGCCAACGCTGCATTAAAGTTTACAACACTAGATCATCTCAGTAAGTCTAACTATTGCGCGGCATTATCAGATCATGTAGTTTTCAATAGGAGAATAGATCTACAGAGTATAGGGGGTTCAAAATCGTGGTTATTCTCAGGGGGCTTTTTTTTTATCTAATTTTGGCTGTTTGTAGTTAGCTATACTGCATACAGGAATTCATAAACAACAAAGAGTAGTGAACAACTTTAATTTAAAAAATTGGGTAGCTCATTCTGTTTATTGTTAGGGATGCTCATAACGGAGCTCTTATATTTGCAGTCACAGAGTCTGACAATGTAACTTGCTAAAAAAGCATGAACGAAACCCGTTCTGCTATATCTGCAACCTATTCTTCACACCCGAATATCTGCCAGTTCATCTCAAAACTGATCACTCAAAGGAGGAATTAGCTGCTCATCTCCTACTGGCATACTTTGATGAATGGCGTGAGCAAGAAGACGCAATTGAGAAAGCTACAAAAACCTCCCTATGACTCCCATAAGTTTTTTAGAAATGATGACGTCGGAGTAGTAGTATATGGGCTATGAATCTGACTCCTCAGAATTTGCAAGGATCTCGACTAAGAAGCTCGCTATAATGTTTGGCCTAGCATTCTTTGGGGCATTCATGCTCATACAGATGATACAAGGATTCCCGCTTGCAGAGATTATTTTCAGACAGACCGTAACTGAAGAGGTTAATGTATCAATAAAGCAAGGAGACATATGTGTTGTAGAGCCTTCAGACAGTCAACCAAAAAGCATCCAAGGATGTCCTTATAATGTAGGCGACCCACTAATCGTGACATACTACGAAGGCCATACTAGTGTAGAATCTCACAGGCTCGCTCGATAAGTAAACTATTCTTATGGGGCTCCGTTAAGGGCATGTGAGACTAATAGTTGGAAAATAAAGTTATACAAAACTCAACAGTCTTTTTACCCACAAAAGCTTTAGAATACCATTAGTTAGTCATCAAGAGCAATGAACAAAAAAATATACATTCAAATTAACATTTGATCAGCCAGCAAATGGAATTCTCATATGTTAGGATCATGATAATATAATATCATGATAATATAATATCATGATAATATAATATAATAAATCACCTCAAGGCAAAATCATTGGTTTTAACAGAGCTATTATTGATATGTCATTTATTTATCATATCTCGAACGATCCTAAGGTTCTCCTCATCTCCTCTCGTTGTATCAATGGGCGTCTCCATTATTATCGGCAGGGCCTTAATCGCTTTGTGGTTGAGAAACGCACTAATACCCTCGACACCTATCGACCCAAGGCCGATATGGTCATGCCGGTCTAGGTTTGAACCTAGGGCACCTTTTGAATCGTTCAGGTGTATGATTTTCAATTCTTTCATGCCGACAATAGCACTGATTTTTTCAAATATTATATTTACATTCTCCTTTGTGCGTACGTCATAGCCAGATGCAAAAAGATGACAAGTATCGATGCAAACTCCAAATTGCTTTGAGCTATATAGCCTATCGAGTATGAGGCGCATCTCTTCAAGTGTGCTACCAATGCTATTCTTCTGTCCCACATTATTTTCTAAGAGAACTACCACTTTATTTGCGGATTCGCCACATGTGCTGGCGACTGTTAAGGCATTTACCAGCTGATCTATGCCACTCTTTGATCCCTTACCCATGTGACTTCCAAGGTGTACCACCAGATAGGATATTCCAAGCAAGTTGCATCTTTCCATCTCTTCTGCAAGGATCTTTACTGATCTTTCATACAATTCTCCTGGTGGTCCTGAGAGGTTCGGCAGATATGGCATGTGTACAACTACTGCTGTTTTTTCTATTCCACTTGCATAGAGCCTATTTTTGAAGGAGTGTACCTCACCTCGTGTTAGGGGCTTTGTAGCCCAACCACGAGGATTCCTACTAAATATTTGAAATGCGGTACAGTCTAATTTTTTTGCATTATTGACGGAATTTGATATCCCCCCTGCTATGGAGACATGAAACCCCACCCTTACTTTCATGATTTCAATATGAAGATCATTTTTGTTAATTTAACTTATTGTAATGGAGTTTTTATGGTAGAACAGCTATATCTTATTGTCGAACTTGTCTTCTATAAGAATGGCCGGTAGCGATTTAGCCAAGTACCCGTTTTTGAATGAAGCAGGCGAATACCTGCGACAGTCTGGCTTTGGCTGGGAGGAGCTTGACAGGCCGGATATGAAGTATATTCTTGAGCGCGCTGCCGAGCGTATTGAGACAGAGGTCGATGGCAAGATATACGACATCCTAGAGAGATACGAAATTGAAATCCTTACATTCCTTATTTCTCTTGTTATTGTCAAGTCAATTGGGATTGATCAAGTACTTAGAAAGTTCGCGCTAGCGGAAGCAAGAAGGGCAGAGAAGTTTCTCACAGAGGATTTAAGAAAGCAGAGCGAAATTAAGAGACATTCTGTCTTTGCAAAGATCTTTGAGGATCTGTTCAAATTGAAAATCTTTATATCAGAAGATCAGCGTCTATTCAAGGTCCGAGTTGTTGACTACGTTGCAAGGGCTTCTCATTTCCATGAACAAGAATGGAAACTGATCAACAGACTTGTCCACAATGGCTATGTTTATCTCGATGCTGATGAGACCGTCAGACTCATTAGAAATGAGCTCTCCGTGCTAATTTATGCCAAAGTTAAAGGAATGACCCTACCCACTCTGCCGCAGGGCATAAAATCAAAAGCTGAACAGCTTCAGTTAAAACTCTTATCACGCTATGAACGGCTAGGCTCAGCAGCGGTAACAGACTATCCTCCATGTATCAAGCATGCGTTTGAAGTGATGAATAGAGGCGATAACCTACCTCACTCCGCACGAGTAATGCTTGCCACATACATGTTGGCTATAGGAAAGCCAGTGGATGAAATCGTCTTGATGTTTGAAAATGCTCCTGATTTTAACGAAAAGATAACCCGATACCAAGTAGAGCACCTATCTGGCATGAAAGGAAGTCATACCAAATATTCTGTTCCTTCATGCGATAAACTCCGGAATGAAAATCACTGCTTTGCGACTGCTGAATGCGATGGCCTAATAAACCCAGTTCAGTTTGGGAGGAGTAAGAAGAAATGAAAGAGAACCTCATTTCTGCCAAGACTATTTCCGTAATAAAAAAAGCATTCCGTGAATATTACTTCAACCAGCCAAAGACAATTGAAGAGCCTCTCAAAATTGAGCAACGTGAGTTTGGTTATATGCACTTCAGACGAACAGGCATGCTTAGGCATCTATCATTCAAAAATATGAAAGAGCTAGATGCTATGCTTGTCAGAGAAGCACCTTCTGATGTCTACTGCTCAAATGCATACTATCGATTTCCAACACAACAACCTATGCAGGAAAAACAGTGGATTGGGGCAGACTTGATCTTTGATATTGATGGCAAAGATCTTGGCATGCCATGTGTCCCATCACACTCGTATGCATTCTGTACAAATTGTGGCTATGTATCTGTTCCTCCCGAACAGGATAAAGAAAGATCATCATACTCTTGCCCATCCTGCGGCTGCAAAAAGGCAGATCATGTTTCCATTCCTTGCAGCAAGTGCATAGATGGGTCCAAAAAGGAGGCTAGACGTTTGATGGATTTTTTGTTAGCAGATATTGGCCTGGAGCATAGTGCCATTAACATTTACTTTTCTGGTAACAATGGCTTTCATGTACACATAAATGATGATGCATACATTTCCCTCGATGCGCAGGCTCGCTCCGACCTAGTGGGCTATCTATCTGGAACGGGCCTCACGATGGAAAGCATTGGGATAAGAAAGAGCAATAAGGAAGACTCGTTCTACATAAAATTCCCAAAAAGTGGACTTACATACGGCTGGAGAAGAAGAATTGCAGATAAGCTCAAGATCGACATGACATCAGCAATCAAACTCAAGAACATTGTCAACCAAAATGGGGGCTATAGTGCGTTCAAAGTCGAACTTGACCGATTAGCAAAGGACTTAGGTGCCCTAATAGATCCACAAGTGACAACTGATGTTCACAGGGTGTTTAGGATGCCTGGAACTCTTAATAGCAAGAGTGGGCTGTCAAAGACAAAATTAAGCGATCTTCCTTCTTTCGACCCCTTTGTTGATGCTTGCCTCCTTGGCGATGGCAAATTAAGTGTTAGAGTTAAGACTCCAGTCAAGTTGAAGCTAAAGAGGAACTCATTCAACATTTCAAAAGAATCAGCTGAGATGCCCGCATATGCAGCGGTTTATCTTATGTGCAAAGGACTTGCAGAAGCGGACTAGCTTATCGACTCAATAGACCTACGAACTCTTATTAATCATGAAACATGCAGAACACCAACAAAGTGCTGAACAATAGATCAGTCCCACTGAGCTAAAGTAGCTGACAACATTTTTATAACTTTGGCGACTGTGACGCATATACATATACTCTATTGCGATCCTGGTTAAGGGTGATGAAAAGATGGTACCTAAAACCATTAACTTTGACATATTGCTCAAAGTATACTTGGATAGTAGGGAGCCACTCTGGCTCAATAGAGGTAGATAACCAGATTGGTGTTACTAGTAGTTGACAATCTATCACCGTTTACAATAGATATACTGACTTGTCTTGGTCAGTTGGACCAGTCATATCTTCACAAGAGGTTCTCCCAAGTCTCTAATGAGGACCTTGCCCAATCCGATAGGGTGATACTGTCAGGTAGGCGTAAACATAGCAAGGAAATAAACGCGGCAAATTCGAGAATCATAAGAGACTGCCAATATCATAATAAACCACTTCTAGGTATCTGCTATGGGGCGGAGATAATGGCACTTACTCTCGGAGGCTCAATACGTAAGATGCCGGCTCATGTTCAGGGGATGACCGAAGTGTCACTCTCAAGTGCAAATCTACTAACTGAACGGAAGAAGTCGATCTTAGTATATGAGAGTCACAGATATTGCATTGCGAAACTTCCCTCAAATTTTAAGTCATTTGCAAGCTCCAACTACTGCGAGCATGAAGTATTCTGCAATGACGGCAAGATGTACGGTACACAGTTTCACCCGGAAAAGAGCGGAGGCGACGGCCTAGCTCTTCTGAAAAATTTCCTAAGGACGTGAGAAGAATTTTATTTGCTTGCAAGATAGAGAGAGTACAGGTTTGGAATCCCAACCAGAGCATTTCATCAGTTTGCCTTTTGTAAGCAAGAATGAAGATAGTGCGGATCTACCGCTTGTAATGAATGTTGTCATCAAATACTGGGGTGAAGATATCTCTCCGCCTACATCTGGGCCAGGAAGAGACAGAGGTGCGACAATGATCCACGGGATTGAGCTCGCAAAAACACTAGGTTTTGAATCATACATTTACAAGAGCTCGATGAAGGATCTTAAAAGGCGAATCGATCAAGGCATTCCGCCTATAGTAATAATGCCGGGCATACAGGCAACCGTGCAGCATGCAATGGTCATATCAGGCTACAATAGCGAGGAGCGCAGGATCCTTACCTATGTGCCGGAACCTGACACGGTAGGTGCAGTTCCAGAGCCGAAGTTTGAGCAGGACTGGGAGCAAGACGACATGATTGCGATAATTATGATTCCTTCAGACATGAAGGACATGCTAAAGAATGAGAACCTCAAGTTCGCCAAATCGAATAGGATATGCTTTGAGGCTGAGGGATTGAGACAACATGGAAGAGTTAATGAGGCCATAGAAAGCTTGCAAAAAGCTACAGAAATCGACTCAGACAATGCGCAAGCATGGAGTCTTCTCGGCGGCATTTACAACGATGCAGATTCCGATAAGGCTATCCCTTGCTATGAAAAAGCAATTATGCTGAACACAAGATACTATCTGGCATACCGGGGTCTTGGCAATTATTACCTAAAAAAGAAAAATTATTCGCTCGCAGAAGAGTACTACAGCAAGGCGATATTCATCAATCCAACCCGGTTTGGGCCTATATATAAGAACCGCGCAATAACGAGGATGCAGCTTGGAAACAATAAAGGTGCTAAAGAGGATCTAGTCAAATATATGGAGTATATGCCAGGGGCTAACGACCGAAAGAGCATACAAGAAGCACTGGATCAGTTTTGATCCTCTGTTCATATAGAATTTGATTCTTTTCAAATATCAAGCGAGGTTTTGCCTTTCGCAAAGCCCACTGCATATCTGCGACATTTATAGAACTGACTCCACAACTTAATGACACCCTCATTTGTTGGCCTCTGCACCAGTATTCTAAAATTTGTGTACACGCGGTATTGCCAACTATAATTCTAGATTCAAAGAAATATGACTGTTTTGATGATGCACCAGACATAAAAAGATTAGCGAAGGAGGACAACACTGTACCAGACCTTAGAGAAGGAGAGAGTGAACTTCCGAATTGTGTCTTACTTGCTTCTTTTATAAACTCTAGACATAGGACGATTAATGGTCTCATCGTCATACGGACATTCATTATTTGGTATGGACGCCCTATAGCACCAGAGCGGAGCGTCTTTGACAATCATTAGCAGTCTGTCTTCATATTCTCAGTTATGAAACTAAAATTAAGGCTTATACACCCATAAAATAGCTTTTCCTCTTTTGTAAAACACTCTCTGTGCTAGCATCTGAAAGGCCTAATGATGATGTTATATTATGTATGCAAGTCCACCATATTTTGCCCACTGGCGCTCATCTTATATGCAATAATAAAGAAAAGAATATCAGGATAACAATCGATGCACATGCAGCCACCTTGAAGCCGTAGACATTCTCTGTACTAAACACGATTATCCGATGGACGATCAGAAACTCGTGGACGATAATAGTGATTAATATGAGACTACAAGAGCTGATAATTATAGAGTCTTGCGGAGTCCTTGAAGAGGTGCCTCTTCTTGCGGGGGAAACGCTAAATTACAGATCTTCAAAGAAAAGAACAAGCAATATCGGCTAACACCATCTCCACCAACGTCAGCAGTATCCAGTTCAGCATATCTCCTCAATGAGCTGTCAGCTTAGATCTACACATGAAAGTACTGGGAAATATTTTGCTATTGCAGTCATTTCATCATTTGCAAGTGATGAACTGATGCAAGAAATCATTGAAGCAGCAAGGATTCTAGTAGACACTAAACTTGAAAAAGTCGATGCAGTCATAGGTCTTACAAAGCGAAATTATACTAAATGTTGGGAGGTGCATACTGAGCTCTTGCGCTTGTTGGAAGCACTATTTCAAAAATAATAGCACAGAAATGTTCAAGCATAATTCTTAAAACTAGGCTTTTTGATATTTCTGCAACCAATGTAAACCTCACATATTGCACAAGAAACGGAAGCCAGGGGTTTCCCATTTCTACACTAGCGATTAACTCTGCGTAGGGTCGATGCTTCCATCCCTAGCAGAAGAGAATAGCAGAGATACACAGATACATGCTTCACACAAACAAACAAGTACTTCTCCTTTTTTCTCTTGCTATCCTTCTCCCATAGGAATAGGCTGGATGGCTAGCCAAAACATGTAGTCAAATTTCTTTCTCAGTATGTCTGATCGTAAACATAGGGCTTTCTAGTTCCATTTCTTATACATGTTTTGAGTAAGTAGAATCTTTTCTTCTACTCACCAAGTATAGTACAACCTTGAGCATTTCAATTTCGGTAATGAGGCTTTGTATGTTGTTATCTTCCATGTGCTAATAGTTGTATTTCCAACTTCGTATGCTCCAACTTGACCTACCACCACAGTTTTTCCTGGTAGCAACAGAGACTTGTGCAGACTTTCGTATAATGGTTAAACTGCATTACCGCACGATACGCTTAAAAGTACAATAATAAGTTCGAACATCTTATTGGTATCCCATACAGGCACCCCTAGTCCTATAAAACCCATCTTGATTGTCGG
>CAYWRR010000047.1:0-11970 GCA_964460425.1 uncultured Nitrososphaera sp. | reverse complement strand
TATCATTGTAATTTAGCATAGAAAATAATTTCTTTAGCCTCTAGGTATCATTCAATTCCTTTTTTGAGGTACGATTGTGAGAAAATTATCGTAGTAATAATTATTGTATATGCAGATCTTTAAGGACGGGGATTTCCAGTCAAGAAAAGCATCTTCTTAATTGGGGATATTTGGATGTTATTACTGGATTATGGTTAATAATCTTGAATGTCATATGAAGAATACAACTAGACTATTATTACCCAAATCGCAGCAAGAATAACAACAACAGCTCTCGTCCTAGCGATATTTGCTCTTATGGATACTGCACGAATAGGAGTACCAACAGTATCTCCACAAGACGGAGACCTGGACCTCGCCCAAAACATCGATCATGAAGGTGGCAATGTCTAAGGCGCAGATGCAACACTAGAACAGAACAAGGAAAATGGGCAAGGAAATCTCATATCATTAGCAGAAGATTTGCTGAATACAAATGCGATACAAGGCGGTAGTAATGGTGGGGCGCCGGCCTTGGTGGTATAACATCAGACTCACAGCAAGGTCAAACTGTAGACGACGCCTCACAAGGCAATAGAGCTCTTTTCGGAGATGATCTAGGAATCGCTACTGCTTTCAATGTTGGCCAGGTAAATGTTGACCTACGAGACCTAGTCGATTTGACACCTACTTCATCTGGTTCCGAGTGAAAAGAGTAAAAAAACAAAGCACTAGAATATAGTGAAACAATCACACAAAGGGCATTGCAGTCGCTCCATACATTTTTTTAATTTTTTTAGGCCGGTAGAAGGTCTCCTGCATCATATTCTGCAGCACCCTGGATAGAATAATTCTAAATAGTCCTTTTTGGATAAAGCCTTTTCTATTCTTTTTCCGACGACGACTACTAACTGTTGCTTTCCCTATCAGATGAAGCAAAACCTCTAACTGAAAAAAAGTTTATTTGTAATGCCCTAGCAAGAAAGCATTTAAATTGCCTTTTGGAGGCTGGCTGATCGTTTGCTCAAAACTTTGCGCAGGTAATTGTCTATGTTTTTCATCATCTCCGGGTCCCTCTCTATTTTTGATTGCAATTTTGTGTCAGTATAAAGCACATTAACATAGTGTATAGCCCCATTAGATGGATAGTACTGGTACTCTATGACAATTCTTGATGTCTTGCTGTTGAACTTAAAGCCAATTGAGATCCGGCCGCGTATGAACAGTATCGGTGACCTTGAAGTTTCAGAAATGTTGCATAGCATCACTTCTGAGTGGTTGAACTCCCTTTTGTGATCCTCAAGATCGGAATGAAAAAGAAAATTCCGTCTACACTGACAGCATAGCCAGGCTATCTTTAGGTCTTCTGGATGCATCTGTTTGATGTCACAGCTGGCAATTAAGGCATTTAAAGACTTGACATAGATTTCATAGTTATTTTATACAGTTCCCTGTTATTGTTTTTGCTGAGACTCAACTCGTAAAAATCGTAGTATTCATCAAAAGATCATGTCTATACGCCAGCAATAGCTTTTGCAGGCGCCAAGAAGGCCATAATTAATACAAAAATCTCACCACGAAGAGAAAAAAAGGCCATTTCACATCTATCATGATGAAAGAACCTGTCTTATGACGCGGGTGTGCTGTTAACAACAATAGAAGAGTACCTTGACAGGTACAGCCTCTCCGCTGCAGACAAATATGTACACGCGCAAAAAAGATTGTTGTTATATGCAACAAGATATATGATTACGTTGCTTTTGATAGTAGTAGAACCTTTATGTAAGACACTGACAATATGTATATGCGTCTGGGAGTTGTAGTCGTTATTGCTGCTGCAGCAATTGCACTGCAGGTGATGCCATCGCAAAAGCTATCTTGCATAGTGCTAGCGGGATATATAGCAGAGCGGCCCTCTATGCTCTTGAGACCGATGGGATAAGAGACGTAACACATACATGTCGTCGGTATTCAATTTAGGATACTGGGACGACTAAAGTGAGCACACATACATAGCAGATGTCACTGCAATAATATAATATATAGTTGTTGAGCTTGGCACAAACGATATTCAGGAAAAACCATTCTCGGCTTCTGTAAAGAATTGTGATTGAAAGCAACTATAGATCGCCAACCAAAGTTTTTTTGGGGCCTGCGCGGTACAAAGTGAGATAATAATAATAATAATGGAGTGAAAATTCAAGTTGTGAGATTATATATCGTGCACATATACGTACCACATATCATCACTACTATGTCATCCCAAAATAAAAATAGGCGGGAGCAGCAAAAAAAGAAGCTGTTCTTCTTCTAGCTTATTATTATCATATTATTACTATTACTTTCTTGACTTGAACAGAATAAAGATTGCTATTGCGCCCATCATTCCGCCGAGAACCAAAAGCACTTGGATAGGGAATCCACCTGTCGATGTCGTTGCCCCTTCAGGTGCATCTGCTGTCACGATCGCATACCATGCGCCGCCTGATTCTCGGGCGTCTGAATATCCTGCTATCGTTATTTGTCCACTTGGAGGTGGCGTTGTAGAATGGAGATTTACATTTACTCCATCAATTGTTGCAGTTGCATCCCTTTCTACGATTCCGTGAGCACCTTCCCTGATGCTGCTCTCGCCAAAGGAGTATACTGACAATGCATTGGCCCCCCCAGTTCCCTCTAAACCTACGCTACCACCATAGGCGCCCACGGGATCGAAAAGAACATGCCATGAGTTCATCGGAGCATTAAATTCTTCAAAGTTCAAGATGGGCTCATTTAAGACCGCGGTAGCTTGTGTGTTTTCAAATTTCTGAGCAAGTGATGGATACAGTGTTTGCAGCAAACCAATGGGGTAATTGATGTTGAATTCGCCCACATCTGGTGCATTTACAACTATTGGTTCATTTACCACAGGGCCTCTCCATTCCAAGTCCACTAACTGACCAGTTTGGCCGCCCTCCTCTCCGGCCTCAAGCACAAATCTTTCCAAAGTTGGTTGGATGTCTATTCTGTAAGATATCACCGTGCTCGTAGGTCCTCCCCTCAGGACCCCGGAGTAGGAAACCGTAGCCTGCGATGCCTGAACTGGGCTGTCAGCTTGTACAAAAGCCCTATTTAGCGCCGCAATCAAACCACTCATACCGGTGTCATCCTGCCCAGTACCTGTCCCGTTCAGGGAAAACTCAATACGCTGATTTTGGCCATCAAGTTCTTGTGCCAGAGAGCTGCCTGCAGGATAATCCAATGTGACTGTTCTGACGCCTATAAAGGAACCCTCCGAGGTGTTGCTCACCGGATTGAGTCTTGCATTCAAGTCTACAGCATAAGCCTGAGTAACAAACAACGAGATCAAAAGCATCACAAGTATTCCAGAAAGCACTAAGTTGAAATACTTCACAAGCTAATTCTGCGTGTCTAGTTTATAATCTTTATTCCTTCATTCGCTATTGTGAGTGGCAGGGACATTTATCCCTTAGAGCTAAAGCTTTTTGCCATTATGACTTAGTGGTAGCTAATTGCACGCCAGAAGATCTCCAAAGTGACAGTTTAGAATGTATAATCAAACATTTTGCATAAAAGGTATGTCATCTCATACACACATATACATACACACATACACATACATTATTGCTCCGTTGTATTGCAAGCAGCATAGCAAATACCAGTTGTTAATTCAGCAATGGAATAAAATAACGAACAACAACATCAACAACATTGCATGATTGTCTTATGCACTCATTTCTTTTTTAAATCAAGGTATTAAGAACTCATCTGGAAAGTAATTTGATATGCTAATCTATCTCATCTCACCACTCAACTTTTAGCTACGGGGTTCCATCGTACAAACTAACGACCATGAAGTTTCAGGAGCTGACAGGCAGGCAATGGAATTTCATCAGATCATCTCTTCTTCCACCTCCAGCTGCACTGGCAGACCACGAGCTGATGACAGGATGGTTATCAATGGTATTTTGTACGTGTTATTGTCAGGTTGCAGATGGATGGACATATGCCATCCAAATATGGTTCACACAAAACGGTCTGGGAGCGGCACAAGAAATGGAGTGAAAAAGGCGTTTGGAAACGCATTATGGATTCTCTGGTTTCGCATGGCTATCATGTGGGATTGGTAGATGTAGATGATCTTTCAGTCGACAGCAGTACAGTATCAGCAAAGAAAGGGGGCAGCAGGAGATTGGCTATGACGGTTACAACAAGAAGACTAAAGGAAGCAAATTACACGGTGTAGTAACATTCATCTCATTGCCCGTCTCAATAGATCTTGGACCCGATAACGAACACGAAGGCAGAAGGCTCATCCTACTTCTAAAGGATATCATAATCAAAAGTACCAGAAGACCCAGGAGTAGACCAAAGAAGGTTTATGCTGACGCCAATTACCGTATACCTTTAGTTATGATGTACCTTGCAGGTAGAAAAGGTATATTGCAGCTTGCATCAAAGAACTGGTAAACAGGAAGAAGAGAGCAGGACGGAGGAAACATCAATTTGACTATAGAATGTACGCTAAGATCAGGAGTAGTGTCGAGAGATTCTTTGGTTGGATGAAGAGCTTCAGAAGGGTTCAGACAAGGTATGACAGGTTGTGGCATCAACATACCTTGGTTTTTTGTAGTTAGGATGCATCATGATACTGATGAGGAAGGTTTCCAGATGGATTCTAAAAGAACTAGGAGGAAGAATGAGACCTATATTTATCATAGATAAGAGGGTGTTTTCGCAGATTTGATCCAACAGGTAGAGAGGTATATACAAGTCGAATGGGGCATCTATCTAACTTATATATTTTCTTGCATACGAAAGGCTCCTGTCGGCAGATATAATAAAATGCATCATCATTTACTTACAATATTATTTGACGATATCGGTCCTTGCTGGTGGAACAGGATCCATAAAACTGGTCAGAGGACTGGCCGCTATTAAAAGCGGAGAAGATATTGTAGTAATCTGTAATGTTGGCGACAATATATGGATGTATGACCTATATGTATGCCCTGACATTGACACTATTATTTATGGGCTTGCAAAAATACTTGATCAGAAACGCGGATGGGGGATCAAAGGTGATTCATTTCAATGCCTAGATCAGATGAAAAAAATTGGTGTCCCGACTTGGTTTGGTCTAGGCGATAAAGACCTTGCAATCCATTTGCTCCGAACAAGTATGATGAAGGATGGCAAGAGTCTGTCTGAGATCACCAATTTTTTTAGAAAGTGTTATTCTATTAGTGCCCAAATTATTCCAGCTACTGACAGAGAGGTGACTACAAAGATTCTGACTAATACTAGAGATGAAATGCACCTGCAAGAATTTTGGGTCAAACATAAAGGAAGGCCTACAGTAACTGGTGTAAGGTACGACAAGGCTAGCAGCGCCACAGCAAATACTGCTGCCATAGACGCTATTAAACGATGTAGAGCTGTAGTAATCGCACCAGCAAACCCCGTTTCAAGCATAGGGCCCATATTGGCTCTTTCAGATCTACGAAAAGAACTCGTACAAAACAGAGACAAAGTCATGGCCATTTCGCCTCTGATCGGGAGCAAGGCGGTAAGTGGGCCAGCTATAAAATACATGAGGGCACTTGGGCTTGAGAGTTCCTCGGTGGGAGTAGCAAAGTATTACCGTGACTTTGTTAGCAAGTTCATAATTTCTAAAGAAGATCATAGCATGAAATTACAGATTGAGGCCCTTGACATGCAGGTTTACGAAACTAACGTAACCATGAAGGCCAGAAGGGATGAAATCAGACTTGGTAGGCACCTTTTGAAGCTAGTTGAAAAAAAGAAAATAAAATGATTATGTTGAGATTATGAAGACCTTTGCTATCGTTCCCATAAAAAGGTTTGAAAATGCAAAGACGCGACTGTCATCAGTACTAGATACGGACGACCGGATACACCTTTCATTACTAATGCTGGAAGATACGCTACAAATTCTTTCGGTCGTCCACTTGCTTACGCAGGTAATCGCAGTGTCATCAGACAAACGTGTAGAAAAAATAGCAGTAAAGTATGGAGCAAATTTCCTGCTCGAAGAAAAGGAGAGAGGTGTCAACTCGGCAGTCGCATTGGCTGATAGATATTGCATGAAGGAAGCTGCAGACGCAACGATAGTTATTCCCCATGATTTGCCACTTCTTGATTCAACCGACATTTCCAAAGCATGCGAGCTTGCTGAAAATGAGAGCATGTGCATAGTGATTTGCCCTTCATTTAGATACGATGGGACAAATATGCTGTTAAGAAAGCCTCCTTCAATAATTGCTACTTCCTATGACGCTGACAGTTACAACATGCATATTAGCGCAGCCATACGACTTGGCATCCCTGTAAAGCACTTGTTTTCAAAGGCTCTCATGCACGACGTTGATACTCCTGAGGATGCTTTAGAGATCATAAAGAAGCAAGAAACTGTGGCTGCGAGGAGCCTAGAATTTATTAAGTCAAAATTCTGAAAAGTCTTCAAGGCATATCTACTGATGATCGTGCAGCAGTCTTCTTCCTTGTTGGCAGAATAGTGATATCCACATTTTTTCGCTTATTCTTCTTCTTCTTCTTCTTCTTCTGCAGGTTGCTGCTCTTCCTGTACTTCTTCATCAGTTGCTGCCTCATCAGTTGCTTCTTCTTCTTCTTCAGTAGTTGTTGTTGTTGCTTCTTCTGCTGTTAGTCCTGGTGGTGTTCCCTGTGAAGTTATTAATATTGCACACACTACATGTGCGACATAGCCCCTCTCAACATCTCCAGTATTTGTCGCTCCTACAACCCAGCTATCTTCACCAGTAGGATTGTTAGAGATAATTTGCACATCCTCAGGATTCTGTGTCACAAATCCACCTCCTGTTCTTGTTTCTCCCGGCTCACAAGAGACTTCTACTGCATTTGTTTCTCCAGGAATCACTGTAGTTGTATCAAACCTCCTAACAGCATCTAATTCAAATGGTATCCTGTGTTGTTGTGCGTCTGCTGATTGTATAGAGTAATAGGACGAGAGAGAGGCTTGTACAGCCACTGATACAGAGATTGCAGTTATAGCTATTAGCGCTAATCCAGGCTTTGACATTAATTTAATTTCTTTCATTTTTTTGAGCATGTGAGATATATGTAAAAATAAAACCCTTACGAATTACCCTGCGTTCTTCTAGATATAACTAACAAATAATCATTCTATAAATTTTTTGCTATTACCTGGTTAATTACATATAGGCATCATTACTAATAAATGGAGAGACATTTTCTGAAGCTCTATCTCTCTCCTTCAATCTTCTTCCAGCCTCTGATAACTGATAACTTTACATAATATATATCCATTTGTCGAAGCTCGTTGGTATGCTCACAGAAGCTTCCCCTACCTTCTGAGAAAAGGATGGCTCATAACGCACACAATATGCATAACAAAAAATAACAGCAGCGCTAGGTGTGGTAAGCTCTGCTATTAGTTACATGGCTTAAATATATGACGACGGAACGATTAGACACGTGTGGTCTATATACATATGCATGCTGATTTGCTAGTCAAGGCACTTGCAGCAATTGAACCGAAGAAGGTCATGACTCTTGATATCTTCCAGCAGGCTTGCGCTATCCCTAGTAAGTCGGTTACAAAAAGCGTGCTTGATTATTTAGAAGTTAACAACATTGGTTCTGTTTCTAAAAATATGGTTAAGTTTTCGGAATCTGACAAGATCCATGCTGCAGTGCTTGCACTTCAGATGGGAGGAGACATCGAGCAGGTATCATCATACCTTTCCTGGAAGGACTTTGAGAAGCTGGCATCTGAGGTCCTTAGATCTTTTGGGTACCGCACTCGCACTAATGTAAGATTCGCCAAACCCCGAATGGAAATTGACGTCGTTGGAACTAGTTCAGACGGTTTTACAATAGCAATTGACTGCAAGCACTGGAAACGAAGTAACCTGTCATCGATATCAAATTTTTCCCAAAAGCAGGCCGAACGAGCTGAGCGCCTAATCAAGTATGAGAAAACGACGATATCTCAAGTCGTGCCCGTTATGCTGACCTTGCATGCTGAGTCGGTAAGGTTTATCAATGCAGTTCCACTTGTACCGATACACAAGTTCAGATCTTTTATTATGGATGTGAAGAGCTTTTTGCCTGAAATGTACGTATGTATGTTATAGCCTCAGCCTAAGCAACTACTAGGATAAGACTAGCATTGCAATAAAGCTTGCAACAGTGACTGCAATAAAGATTTTTGTTACATTCACCGATCTGTCAAGTGCGCTAGAGTAATCCTCAAACTGCTTCTTGCCCATTACCTTTATGGATGATTGGGCACAAGCAATCTCAAATGCAGATTCAGCGGCGATCTCTGCTGCCTTGGAGCAGAGTTGTATGTACGCTGTAACAATCTTGTCCAGATTAGTGGTAGTTCCAAGGGCAAAATATCCTTCTCTTGTCCTCTTGCCTGATGTTGAGTGCGTATCAGAACTGCATATCTCCAGCATAGTTGTCGTATTACTGTTTATTATTTTGGAGACGATGTAGTCACGCGCTGTATTCTCCATATTGTTTGAGTCTGCCCATCCTATGCCATAGCTTTTGTTATCAATACTTAAGACTAGTACCGCAAGTCCGCCTTGTCCCAACTCATCTGTCCGGCCCATTCTGTAATCTACATCGTCCAAGCTGGCAAAACCTACCTTGAAATGCTTTTGGGGCTGCTTTTTCAATTGGTCCAAGCATTGCTTTGCAGATGCGATCAGATCGTTTCTGTCAGAATCGTCGAGGTATTTCCCCATTGCATTATGGCAGTCAACTACCAAAATGTTAGAAAATCCTATAGTTGCGCCAAAGGATTCAAGTTCCCTGCTCACAGCCTGAGGAATGTCGTCCATGCCAGTAGGGGCTAGTGACAGCATGACCATTGCACTATTGCTGCCAAATGCAATACCAGTTGAAGTAGAGTTATTTATCTTCACTTGGACAGGCGTGCTGCATGTACTTCCATTTTCCTTTGTTAACATTCGTCCTAGGTCTTTGATATATTTCTCTACTTCTTTCTTGGAAGGAATGTTGAGCGAATGGTCTGAAATGCTATGCATTACCAGAGCTCTTTTTGAAAAATTTTCGTAAAGAACATAGGGGAGATTACTTCCCCCTACCATGCTAAAAGGACCAGGGTGCACGTCTGGCAGTACTATGGCCGCCTGGCTGCCTGCAAAAAGGAAACGAATGACCTTTGTTTTTATAAGATTTTCGTGAGCTTTTGCTTCAATTAGTTCTTCGATCATGTCTACTCTGTTTTCTGACCACGCTACAAGGAAAGCACGGAGCAGCCCAAAAGTGCTCTTTACACCAGGCCTTCCAGCCCTATCTGCGATGACAGTCCAAACTATGCCAATCGATAGGAGGATTGCCCCAAACCCGATGCCTGCATAACTTTGCGTAACGATTGAATGGTACAAAGATGGAGGTATAAACGCAAAGAAAAAGATGACAGGTTGTATGAATGATACCATTATTGCCCTAGGTGTGCTGGCTCCAAATACCGAAATGAATAAACCTATCCTGAACCCCACTGCAAGGAACATCCCCGCAACAACATAGTCCATTGATGGAGACTTGGAAAATACAAAATCCGCGGCGACTCCTAGAAGAACAGTAAGTGACCAAAATATGTTAGCAAATGCAGAAACATGAGCAATTTTTGAGAATTTGCGTACTGGAGTACCTCGGAGTGCAACATAATCAAGGAAATGAGAGCCCACAAGGAACATTAGACTTAGAGGAAGGTACAGTGCAAGGCTCGCGATCCCTGCCTGAAAATTGTAAATGTGTGTTACAACAACAATGATTACCGCACATCCAATCCAGATAGAGTACGATACTCTAGAAGAGGAAGGGTTTATTCGGGTAACAGACCAGCGCCTGTGAATATTTGATACATAGTCGCGACGCCGGGGTGCAAGCATCCATATTCAACCGACAGGGAATAGAATTCTTATCATGATTGATGCTCCGATAACAGCACCAGTAATCCCCAGCACAATCTCTGGCTTGACCTTGATGCCTTTTGTCTCGTCTTCAAAAAACCTAAGAATACCCGCGCTTGAAGCAGGGAGCGGAGCATTTTTTTTCTTACTGCTCATTGATAACAACTTATGCCTATTCGCTTAAATACATTCCGCCGATCATCCTATGAGATTCTTAGTCTTTTCCAAAATCCCAAGATATCTCTCTAGAAGCTCCGCCTTTTGCCTCTGCATCGAAATGTCATTCTCAACCCTTATTTCTGATGCCAGCACCGCGATCTTTTCTTCAATTAGAGATGCAGCTGATGTCAATACTGCAGATCTTTGTGCTGGTGTTGCCTTGTCTCCTTCTGCCTTTGGTTGAGTGCCTCCTCCTGTATTTACTTCATTGCCACAATTGATGCAAGTGATCTTGTCTCCAAAGCGCACTTGGACTCCACGACATTTATGACATGGCTCGCTAGTAAGCGTTCCTCCGCTTGCTAGAAGAGATGCTCCGGCCTTGATTCTGCTGACAACATTATTATCTTCAGAAGAAGCCATGATAGAATATTATTTGCTGCTGACAAATTTTTTCTTTATGCTCTATTCCTTTTAGACTTTTACTCTAGCTGGGTCAGATCGTTCTGCCAATTGTATCTACAATATATATACATCATATAAGGTTGTCTTAAATAGGCCAGCGAATACCATCATAAATTCTTTGTCTGACTAAATAAGCCAGCTAGCCTCTCTGATATTCCATGTCAATTGGTTGGAGACTTCCCTGCCTTTATTACGATTATAACGGTTTTACTTTTTGTGTATAGAAAAATGGATCAGAAAGTGCAGCCAAGAGAGAGATTGTATTAAAGTATGCGTAGATTATCTTTTGCATAGGCAGTCGGCTATAAAAAAGTATTTGCAGTGCTGCTCATCACGCAAGCTCAGGCCGTTTATGTAGCCATATGCTCCTTCTTTAATCTGAAGGGTTCTTTGAAAACAATTAGATCAGATTTGCAAGGACTTATCCTTGCTCCTAATCGCTGTATCATCTTTTTCTATAATCTCCAGAGTAAGTGTGGACCTAACTTCTTTACGAGTTCGTATTTCAGACTCTGCATCATCGAGATCTCTCCTTGTGTCTGCTTCAACCTTTACGACTATATCATAGATGACGCTCTCCTCATCACCGCCACCAACAACTGTATATGCTCCGGAAACAGCAGGATGTCTTTCGATAGCGTCTTTTACCACATCCTTCAGATCCGCATCAACCTCTATTAGTATGAATGACTTAGTGTCATAAGTTTGGGGAGCCGTCCTTTTCACTGTCTATACTGTATTGTTACAGTATTTATCGATAAAAAGAAATTCCTAATATGCTCTGTGCGTTCTTTTTTCTATCTGTTGCCAAATGTACCACGAGCTTTTGGAGAGCTATAGAGAGAACGATACGATATTAAAATAATGAATATAATGATCTATTCAAAGCATGGCATAAAGATTATTGAATCCAATGCACACGTTATATTGCTACTGCCGAACGCTATATATTATAATAATAAAAGAATCAGAATAACCACTGTTTGCAGATTTTGATATATGATCGATTACAGATGTAATGAAGATATATGAAAAGAAGATCTTGTGTAATTTAACAGCTCTGTTAACTTAAGGTGGTACTATTATGATGCTTTTACTGTCAAAAGTTTAGGATGAACCTTATTCATATGTTCATGAAGATTTATGGTCTTTACCCTAGTACTGCAGCAGGCTTTGCAGACTACTGACCATCCTTCCTTTGGTCCGGGATTAATCAGCTCTGAAATGAGTTCATCCATAGTCAACCCTCTAGCATTAGCCATTTTCCTGATTGTCTTAGAGCTGTATATGTATGTGTGTGTTCTCTCTTACTGTGTTATTGCAGACCACCAACCTTTATCGGGCATGCAGGTAATAATGTTGCTTGACAGTCAAATATGGGTTCAGATTA
>CAYWRR010000046.1:0-12105 GCA_964460425.1 uncultured Nitrososphaera sp. | reverse complement strand
AGCAAGTGTACTGATCAATATTCCAAGAGCCGCTCCATTCGTTAGCATAATGAAAGTCCATGTCTGTTTCTTTGAAACTAGACCAGAAGGTATGGGCCTGTTCTTCAAATTGTCCTTGTCGATATCCGCATCAACAAGATCATTCAGAATGTACATGCCTGCTGCAATCATTAATGCAATGAGAGGAGCCGGTATGATTCTTTGGATTAGTAGCTGGATTTCTGTCTCTGAATCCATTACATTTAGAATTCCAGGGATGCAAAATAGACCTGCTGTAGTTGCAACGGAATAAAGTAACGCATGCTTTTTGCGAGAGTTAAAGAGTATTAACTGAGAGCATAAAAAAGAAGCTAGAGCTCTTGTCTTGGTGTTATGCTGTATCCCTTTGCGTCGGCGCTGAGTTACGGTATTTGACATAGTTGGATAGAGACAGAATCTTTTCTTAAAAGTAGAGTTTCATTTTTAGGTAAATATTTAAACTTATCCGCCGATTTATGGAATACAGATCTTACACTTCTGCATTTACGCCGCCTAGAACTCAACCCTGTTAGGTGGTAGAGCAATATCAACAAAGTGCCTTTGCGATGACCAAATATCATAGTTGATACTAAATCACTTACAGATACATCTTTTTTGTCTTAATCTAGCAAAAATAGTGTGTTAAGTGTTAAATATCACTCGCGGCCAGTCAAGACGGATGCGCGGTCAAGCCAGTAGTATAGAGCAGGTTTTTGCTACCCTGGCAGATAGATATTCGCTAAATATAGTTAAGATGGCCTATTTTGGCTTGAAGGATTCTTCGATAAGCTATAAAGGCAATATTAGCAAAAAGCAATTCTATAGCAGGCTCAAACGCCTGCGCGATACAGGTATTATAGAGAAACGCAATTCAGTTTACAGAACCACAACCTTCGGCTCGCTTATCTATAATGGGCAGATCAAGGCTCTTGAGAATATTATAGCCAATTATTGGAACCTTAAGGCCGTTGATATCCTTAAGTCGAGACAGGATTTTCCTTTGCGTGAGAAGGAAAAATTGATTGAGGAAATGATACAAAACACCAGCTTGAAGAGTATTGTAAATGGGACACATCTTTCAGGATTTTCAGTTATTAAGGATTACAACAAGCTGGTTCTTGAAGTAACAAAATTATTGGAAAGTGCAGAGAAAGAAGTTTATCTAGCAACACGTTATCACGATCCTCATTTCTCGAAATTGATGTTCCATAAGGTGGCTAATGAGGGTCTTATGATGCATTTGCTGGACGGCTTGCCAGACCAGATAAGCGTCGCAAATAGGCTCAATGCAATATTGAGAGTTCCGCCAAATAGCGAAACCTTTGAAATGGTAAACAAGATAATCAAGTCTAAGCGATTTGAGCTTAGGAAAGCAAAATTGTCAGCGAGTTTCATGGTAGTCGATCGTACCACCGTGTGCTATGAGGCTACAGACTATGTTAACCCCGAACAATTCACACTGGCAATTTCTCATTATGATGATCCATACCTCGCCCAGCGTTTCATATCATATTATCGCACTCTGGTAAAGGAAGCAAAGGTTCCGCAGCTTATCGAAAGTATTCCAAAAAAATAGGGCATCTCTTGTCAGGCTTTCTATGATATATGGATATAGATCCAAAGATGTATCTTATCTGTTTATATCCATGGACTTTAGCCAATCTACTATCGATGAGATGATTTGCATACTTTAATTCCTTTGCATTAACTCAACAGAAAGGATCTACCATTATCAAGCACATTTTTCCTTCGTGTAAACAACAGCTTACATGCAAAGGCAAAGGGAGCCTTCAGGAAAGAAAGCAACTAGGATGACTATGTCGCCTCTTATTGCAACACTGCAAGCCTACATCTTATCGCTTTGGTATGACTTTATTGTAGATTCACCACTTGCTGTACCAAGGGTTGTACAAGTAACTCTTCAATACGTGACGCTTAGCTATGTTCAGATTTTCCAGCTAATTTTTATCAAGTCTTTTTAGTTACCTCTATAGCCTAAGTGTAGAGACCTCAGAGGAGGAGTTCTACAGGACTTCTAGTTAATAGTCTACGAGTAGCACCACTATTACGACTTGAGCCAGTTGGTTGAAATTCCTGATCTTTGAAAGATCACCGGATCCTAGGAAGAATGGGGTATATAGGATATTTTGTATGTGACAAGCAGCTGCAATTTGATAAAGAAGGGGGCGGGTCTAGTAGTAACCATGCCATCTTACCTGATTTCTGAAGAGAACCATTATGAAATATATGGTCGTGCATAATAGGCAAAACGACACAAGATGGAAAGTAATTTGATAGCCTAAGAAGCTATATGTCGTAATTTTTTCCATCGAATTCTCTTCTTTATGCAGATCATAGAAAATGTGTATGTATATCACCTGCCGAATTGATGACGGTTCGTTTATAGAATGTGCTGTCACACCATATGAGAAGCAGATTCACATAAAAATAGCCCCTCTGTATTCTACATCAACTCCGCCATGGTATACTGGAGAGATCCTAAAGATTAAAAGTAGCTTTATACGCTTTGAGCATGTTTAAAGATAAATGGTAAACCAGAACCAATTGCTAGAATTGGTGAAAAGGGCTCGAGAAGGGGCTACGAATCGTAACTTTACTCAGTCTGCAGAATTGACCGTTGTTCTTAAGGATATTGACATAAAGAAAGGATTTAGCCTCAATGAGGTAGTAGCCATTCCTCACAATCCAAGCAAGAAGCCAAGCGTCTGCGTAATTGCGACAGGAGACATGGGCAGTAGAGCCCGCAATGCAGGCGTAGATGCGATAATGGATCCGGCCGAGCTTGATCGGCTTGGCACCAACAGACGCGAAGCACGCAAGATCGTAAGGGCACATGACTTTTTCCTAGCAGATACTGCTCAGATGCCCACAATTGGTCGATCACTTGGACAGTTTTTGGGTCCAAAGGGCAAGATGCCAACTCCGCTTCCATATGGGGCACCTGTCGACTCCATTGCAGAACGTTTCAAAAAGTCTGTCAGAGTGAGGTCAAAAAACCAACTCAATGTCTCTGCCAAGATAGGAGACGAGAAAATGGATGATAAACAGCTTGCAGAGAATGCAAGCGCAATAATTACAGCTATTGAGAAAAAGCTGCCAGAAGGCGACAAAAACATCAGAAACGCCATGGTCAAGTTTACGATGGGCAAGGCGTCTAAGCTAAGTGCCCTTAATACTAAGGAGAACAAAGAATAAGCATGTCGCAGGAGATGATGGCAACAGCACCGCCTACTCGCAAACACTACCCTAAGAAGAAGCGGCTTATGTACGAGGAGCTCCAGCAGGTTCCAAGAGAGTATAATGTGATTGCTTTGTCAAAGATGACCAAGGTTCGAGCTGCCCAGTTGATGATGATTCGCAAGAAGTTCAGAAATGACATCAAGATTAAAATAATCAAGAACAAGGTTGCTATTAGGGCATTTGAAAAGGTGAAGGGTGTTTCAGGCCTTGAGAACCTGAGCAAGCAACTAGAAGACCAGTGCGCCCTAATATTCACAAATATCGATCCCTTCAAGCTCAACTTGATATTCGCACAGAACAAAGTCTTCCTTCCTGCTAAGGGCGGCGACATTGCAACAAAGGAAATTTTCGTTCCATCAGGCAACACCGGGATTACGCCTGGTCCCATTCTGTCAGAATTCAAGACTGCAAATGTCCCGACTAAGATAGATCAGGGAACGATATGGGTCAGCAAGGATACGTTAGTCGCAAAGCCTGGAGATGTTATCTCGACCCCACTTGCGTCTCTTTTGAGCAAGCTAAATATCAAGCCTATTGAAGCCGGCATTTCAGTCAACTTTGCGATCGCAGAAGGTCTGCAGTTCAAGGAACAAGATCTTAGGCTCAACCTTGAAGAGTATAAGGAAGAACTTGTCAGGTCATTTAAGCAGGCTCTTGCCTTGGCAACAGAGTCCGGCTACATGACACCGGAGACTGTCAAACCGCTATTAGTCAAGGCACAGCAGCATGCGAGATCGCTTGCAGCAGAAGCAGGGTACCTCACATCCGAGACTGCAGGCTTTGTACTGCCAAGAGCTCAAATGCAAGCTCAGGCTATAGCAAACAAGGCAAAGGAAAAGGGCTATAGCTCTCAATAGTAATTTTTCTTATTCAAAATGAAGACACAGTATATGATAGATTTGTATATCAAAATAAACACTATTACACGGAAGGCAGTAAAAAAACGTTAGTCATCAAAAGGAAGCATGTTCTTTGAAAATAAGAGACGTTCCATGCCCAACATTAATACAGAGTCTTGCAGAGCACATAGAGAAAGAAAAAAATATTGCAAGATGAACGGGTGGATTTGCCCAAAAAGAAATCTAGCCAAAGAGTGATGAGAGACCCTCAAGAGCTTCTTCTTCTTTCTTTTCTTCTTCTTTGGGTGGTGCTTCTCCGCCCGGCGCTGTTCCTGTACCCCCCGCTGCTGGTGCAGATGCTGCAGCTGCTGGTGCAGATGCTGCGACTGAAACCGGCGCTGCCTTCAACGCTTCTTCAATGTTCACTTCGCCCAATGCTGCTACTAGAGCCTTTACCCTAACATCGTCAGGAGCGACCCCAGCGGCCTTGACAACATTCTTAACGCTATCCTCAGTGATATTTTGCTTTAACTTGTGAAGCAGTAAAGCGGCATATACATATTCCATAAAGAAAGCATCCTCTCAAGACCATATTTGAACTTACCGCCCCGCAGCCTCAATTACTTCGCCTTCATCTTCGGATCTATTCTACTTTTGCTGTAATTCGTATACTCCGCTTCTCCCCCCTTCCGCACCATTTAATTTATACTATGCATTTATGTCAAAGGATTTGCTCTATTGGTGATATATCGCTGTTTGATAGTTTTAGTAGGAATAGGAGAAGAAAAAACAGTACTACCGTCTAGACACTGAAAAAGGTAAAGCTAAATTCTTTCTAATATGAGAAGAAGATGATGATATACTTGCTTGTTCTACATTTTTGATCCCTTGATTTAGGTGCAGTTTGATTAAGACAGCCACTATATGCGGTGTACGTGTGTTAGAGGAAGGGGGGATGATGATAGAGAGAGAGATAGAATATTCTCATAAAAGATTGTACCCACTTTCAGTATAAACTGTTGGTATAGACATCGCGAGCATAAAAGAAAAAAAGAGGAGAAAAGATTGATTTTCTCCTGTGTGTTTCTCTTATTCTGTCTTATGGGTCTTGGTCAGCGTATGTCGCTGTTATTTCTTTACCTTCGTCTGATTCGATTGTAAGTGTTATGTCAGTAAATGTGATAGACGAGAATTCAGTCTGTTGAGCAGATGGACAGTCAAAGTCACCTGTTGTTACTTCGTTAGTTGTCACACTAAATGTACCTCTGCCTTGCTCTGTTGTAAAACTCTCTGAACCTGACACTTCTTCAGTTGTGGTCTCCAGACCTGGTGGTTCATTTTGCCCAGCGTCAGGATTGCCCTCAGGTTGATTAGTTATACATCCTGTTTTTATTACAGCTATGGCTGACAATGTTGCTGTTCCTCCAGTTCCCGCTCCGGCTATTTCTCCTGTCGCTGACAATGAGGCAGTGACAGCACCATCTTCAGTCTCTTTGTTAACAGTCAGCTGTGGATCTCCTACAAAGTGCATTCCTCGATTTTTTGTTGTGGTTTCTGGGTCGATTGCAAATGCTCCTGTTGAAAACATCGCTGGAGTTGCCATCATCAGTACTAGTGCGGCTGTAATTGCTGGCACTAATACTCGTGTTTTGTTTCTCTTACCATTCGGCATACTTGGTCAAATATATAATTCGTATACTCATTTATATAAGCTACGATTAAACTATCTGTAGTTCTACTCGCTAACTTGCAATAATAACAAAGTTGATGAAGATCCTAAGAATATCTTTACTGCTACTCGTCGCATCGACCTTCTATAATATTGTGTGGTGCACTACACCAAAATATACTCCACAGTCAAGAGAGCGATAGGCTTTATATCAGTGGCAAAAATTTTGACCAAGTATTCCGCCAATAAGCCCTACCTGCCTCTCCTTTTTATAAGACCTATAAGGTGCAATTTTAACTTTCCAGTTTTGGAAACTAATACATAAAGCAAGAGGTGGCATACAAGCCTCAGGGACGCGCTAGGTTTGATTATTTTCTAATCCTGGACAGAATAAAGCAAACTATCTTGAATGTCAAGATGATTCCTAATTTTTAGGAATTTTAAATATGATTGAGACTACGACTGTTATTTTTGGCAGGCATATATTCTTGTAAGGGCTAAGCTTAATCTTTTTTCCTTCTACTAGATCTAGTTCTTTTGATTTTACTACAATTGATTTGTTTATGCTAATTGTTTCCTTTCAACTAATGATGTTTGGATTTTTATCCTAAATTCTCTCACAATAAAAAGCATTTATCAAGACAAATACCGCAAAATGGTGGACCGGGTGGGATTTGAACCCACGACCACCTACGTATCCTCTACCGTAATAGGTATGCAAGGCAGGTATTCTACCGGACTGAACTACCGGCCCACATTAAACTAACTAGCCAAGATTTTGATAATTTAAGTGTTCAATAAGAGTGGCTTTCAACCTTGTGCTGCCGCAGATGCTTCCATGCGCCAAACTTTTTGGCACACTTCTCGCAAGAATATTGCATTCGTCTACTGTTGTATGCGAAGTCCTCTTCTAGTACGTTGTAACGGACCAGCCTCTTTGCTATCCTTACCAAACGGCAACAACAATAAGTTGTCTGCGGTTCTATATATGGATATTTGACTCATAGTTCAAAAATCAGTCAAGACCTTGTAGCAGGCCGTCAGCCTTCATCTTTTCTGCGTGGGCAGAAATATAGCGCCATATAATGTCGGCTCTATCAGATTGAAAATCCCATGGTGCAACCAAAACCAAGTCAGCGTCCCTTATCCACATTCTACGTTTTATCTTGCCACGGATTCTACATGTTCTTACCTTACCATCGGTACATTTTACGATAATATTGTCGCCGCCGACTAGCTTAATCACACGACCCAGCAGCTCACCCTCTTGGGGCATGACCATTTCCTTCAGCTCTGATTCAGAAAGTACCTTCTTCTTGCCTATTTTAGATCTAAATTATTGTGAACTATTCGGGTTAAAAGTGTACCGGTGTTGATATGATACACAATTAAATAACGCTAACAATTTTGAAATGACCGGGCCGTTAGCTCAGCTTGGAGGAGCGTTCGACTGATAATCGAAAGGCCGAGGGTTCAAATCCCTTACGGCCCACCGTCTTATTATTATTATTATTATTATTATTTTCCTCTTATAGTTAACTGCAAAATTGGCGTTTCAAATCTCCCAAAGAGCCTCAGCAAGAAAAACAGACATTGAGCCTATGTTAGTCGCGTATATAGTGTCAGCTTGAGAAGTATTATTAATCAGGAGTCAACCATTATTAGTCATTAGTCAATCACTAATCCTAACATAGTCATCCTTTAGTCGACAATCGGTTATTATCATAGTTCTGATGACTATTCGACGCAAATTACAAGGCAATTACATGATTTTATGTGTATGTGCAAGATATATGGTGGTGGCTCCAAGGATTAGAGGTGCCCTAGAAACTAATTAGATGAGCACACTCTTTACAATCTTCTGGTTTGAGATAAGAAAATAACAATAAGAAAACCATTTTTTCTCTCATGCTTAGGGTATAGTGCTTTTATATCTAGTTGGTTTCAGCTAGGCGTCTGGGCTTTGGTTTGTAGAAACTTGTGTCAACGAGTTGGAGTGCGAGGTTATAATGGCAGCCTCTATAATAAGGGAATGAACTATTGCAGCAGGTGCGCTGTTTATTTTCATAATGAAGGCGCAACCCACTGTTTTTGCTGCGGTAGTAAGCTTAGATACAAATCAAGAGGCGCGAAAAAAAGAAAATATCCAGAAGAGATCCTGCAGCATGAGCTAGTGAGGGGCATATGAAGGGAAAGAGGCTGTGTAGATGTTTAAGTCCAGCTTTGGTTTGCACCTCAAGCGTAGAATCATAGCTTTTGCACTATTTGATCCTTGGTGTTCACATAACAAGTTCAGTACTGGACAAATATGCCTTTCTTATTGCCCATGAGAGGAAAATAAGTGTGCTGTTATGTCTGCTAAAGATAGTTAACAAAACCCGTTGACAGGATCTTCTTATGCTCTAAGCCGCCGCCTTACTACAAACTAGAATTTGTTTATCACAGCCCTCAGTCCGTGATACTTTTCAGTGACCTCTATTGCTTCTTCTATTTCTGGAAGAGAATACTCGTGTGTAACAATTGCGGATAGGTCAATCATTTTTTCTGATGCAATTCTTGTAGCCTCCAATAGCATTTTAGGTGTGGAGCTAAAGGTACCCATGATAGAGATCTGGTTATAGTGCAGCCAGTTAGCATCCAACAGAAATGTCTGTCCACTTGGCATGCCTGCAAAGGCATTTATCTTGGAGTTCCTGGCAGAGACCTTTGTAGCGAGTTCAAAGGCAACGGGGTTGCTCGTCGCAATCACTACAACTCCTGCACCAGAAGAAGAAGATCCAGTAAAATCAAGAACTTCACGAACCGTTTCATGGGAATAAACAAATACTGCATCAGCACCCATCGCTCTTGCCTTTTCCACTCTTAGTGGAACCTTGCCGACTATTGCTACTCTCGAGTTCGATAATCTCTTGAATAGCTGAAGGTGAATGAGCCCCATGGGTCCATCCCCTATTATCAGAACAGAGCTTTCCTTTGCAATAGGAAGCATGCGAGAATAGCTGTTCAGACAGCATGCAAGAGGCTCTAAAAGGGCAGCTTCTTCATCAGTTAGGTTGTCTGGCACTGGCACCAGGCCGCCTATTCTAATCAACTGCTCTGGTATTGTAACATATTGTGCAAAGCCGCCATCTGACGTAGAGCCTATCTCCCTCAAGTTGATGCAAAGGTTGTAATCACCAATCTTGCAATATGTGCACTGAAGGCAAGGAATCAGGGGGCAAACGGCAACCCTTGAACCTGAGTTTATGATCATGCCATCGCCTGCTAGAATATCATTTTGTATTTCTCCACAAAGCTCGTGGCCTAAAATTACCGGGGGGTGCACCTTTCGATGACCATTTCTAAAGACGCGAGCGTCATACCCACAGACTGCGCAGGCGCTCACCTTGAGCATGACTTTCCTGTTACTGATAGGTACTTTCTGCACAACAATGTTGTTAGGTGCATAGAAAACAGCAGCCAGCATATTCCGTTGTTACTGTAAATTTGTTCTACAACCTAAAAAGCATTACAATGCAGCTTGTCATAGTACATAGATATGACAAGGCTATTTGAACCCCATATACATATGTACTCTCGCACCACTGATGATTATGAAGCAATGTCCAAGGCTGGAATAGAGGTAATAGTCCAGCCATCATTTTGGCTAGGCAGCCCACGGACATCGGTTGGAACATTTGAGGACTATTGGGAACATATGATAAGTTTTGAAACGAAGCGTGCAAGAGACTTTGGAATAGAGCACTTTGTCTGCATTTCAGTAAACCCAAAGGAGGCCATGGAACGGCCACTTGCCTTAGACGCCATGGAAGCCATGAAGAAATATTTAGACAGGGAACGCGTAGTAGCTATCGGAGAGCTTGGCTACAATCTCATAAATGATCTCGAAGAGGAGGTGTTTGTAAAGCAGATGGATATTGCAGCAGAAAAGAACATGCTCATGACAGTTCACCTACCGCACAATAACAAGCCGGAAGGCATGCGACGTATTGAGCTGATATTAAATAGCGACCATGGTAAGCGCTACAATAAGCACAAGATTTTGGTAGACCATAATGTCGAAGAAACAATTGAAAAGACGCTTGAGTTTGGCATGTGGGCTGGACTTTCAGTGTATCCTGTATCAAAGTTGTCACCAGAGCGTGCTATGAACATCATCAAAAAACATGGCACAGAAAGAATAATGATCCATAGTGCAGCTGACTGGGGTCCATCAGACCCGCTCAGTGTCCCCCTTGTAGCAAGAGAGATGAGGAAAGCCAGCTTTAGCACCAATGAAATTGAGCGTGTAACATTCTACAACGCCTACGATTTCTTCAAGCAGTCGCCGCTATTTACTTGGAAGCCGTAGTAATAATAATAAAATGATTAAGCTGGCCTTTAGCACCAATGCCTTCAAGCGATACTCCCTTGAAGATTCGATAAGAGAAATTGCAAAGGTAGGCTATAGCGGCGTTGAGATCCTGTGTGATATCCCGCATGCATATGCGCATACTTTTACAGACGATCATGTTAGATCGTTGAAGAAAACTCTTGCGTCATACAACATGCAAATATCAAACCTCAATGCGTTTACACTGTACGCAATTGGAGATACCTACCATCCTTCTTGGATAGAGGATAATCGAGAGATACGGATAGAGCATACGATTGAATCCATAAGGCTTGCAAAAAAAATTGGAGCAAAGCACCTATCTACAGAGCCAGGTGGTCCAATGCCACCACTAATACCACCATCATCATCCTCATCTTCTCCCTCGCCCCAACAACAATACCACGATGTAAGCTGGCTTGAAAAAATATTTCTTGATGGTATGACAAGGGTAGCAAAAATGGCAGAGAAAGAAGGTATAAAAGTGTTGATCGAGCCGGAACCTGGCCTTCTCATTGAAAATTCAAGGCAGTTCAAGAACTTTATGACAAAAAATAGTATTAACTCTAAATACATTAGGCTCAACTTTGACATAGGCCACTTTTATTGTGTGAATGAAGATCCGGCCAAAGTCGTCTATGAATTATCAGATTATATTGAGCATTTTCACTTAGCAGACATTGCACACACTAGGATTCATAACCATCTAATACCCGGCAAAGGCTCAATCGATTTTCGTTCAGTCTTTGATGCAATGGATGACATAGGTTACAGAGGCTTTGTTACTGTCGAGCTCTATCCATACCAAGATAATCCGGTAGATGCAGCAAAAGAGGCGTACAGCTACCTTTGCAGCATAATGTAAGCCAACGCCTAAAAGAATATCTTCTACTAATTAGGCTCCCAAACGTATTCACTACTCCTTCTAATATACTGGCTGGTTACTTTGCAGCTGTTACAGCTGCCGAAGCAGACATCGCGCACTTGGTTGCACTTATGGTCTCCTCGGGCCTGTTATATATTGGAGGAATAGTTCTAAATGACTATTTTGACGTTGAAATAGATAAAAGAGAACGTCCATCTAGACCCCTTCCTTCTGGAAATATCTCAAAAAGGCACGCCTTGGCAATTGCCATGGTTGCACTGTTAATTGCAAACACTATAGCCTTTGCACTTGGTCCTATAAGCCTTACAGTCAGTCTAGCACTCACTATTGCAATAATTGTCTATGATTACCGGCTGAAGCATGGCCCTTCAGGTCCGTTTGCAATGGGTGGCGCCAGGTTTCTAAACGTGATCTTCGGAGCAAGCCCTGTACTGCTATACATCAATAATCACTCATATGCTATTGTAGGAGCCGCAGCAGCATCACTATTTCTATACATAGTAGCAATCACAATCCTGAGCAAAAAAGAAGCAGGAAATGAAAGACCAAACACCACTATAGTCTTTTTGATGGTATTTGGTGTTATTTCGGCTGTAGCTGCTTTAGGCTTGTTGCTGCATCTACAATGGGCATTTCTTCTAAACCTATCGATATTTGCTGCAGTCATGATCGTTACTTTTAAGCAGCATCTTACCAAAGGATTGCCTACAGTGCAAAAGGCGGTAAGAAACATGGTCATCTCCATAATAATACTTGATTCTGTATTTGTAACTGGGACAGCTGGTCTGCCCTATGGGCTAGCAACTCTGCTTCTTATTGCTCCTGCTGTACTTCTAGCAAAAAAGTTGTATGTGACCTGATGTCAGATTCTCTAATAACTATTAAAAAAAGTGCTGATAATGAAACATGCTACAATTGGAATATTTACGGTTCTGAATAACATAAGAGAATAGTTTCATACGATTTTTTGTATTTTATATATATACACTCCACCGGCCCTTACTATCTCAAGTGATTTTAAATAAAAAAGTTCATTCTTTTTGTAATTAGCTGACAAACA
>CAYWRR010000045.1:0-12131 GCA_964460425.1 uncultured Nitrososphaera sp. | reverse complement strand
GCGATCTGGATACTTTTCGTTGTCAGGTATCCTAGTTTGCAGGGTTACTACATAAGTGCCTGTGTCATTAAAGGCGTATGGGATAGTGATGTCGCTAAATTCCTGAAATTTATAGGGCACCTGGCCGATGATGTCGCCTGATTGCTTCTCAGTTACCACCACTGCAGCATAAATATTGTATATGTTTGAGTTATTTTCAAGCACACTAAACTTCAGTGATGTGGAATTGTCGCCTGCAACAGGTGTAGAAGGACTTGGTGCAAATATCACTTGGTAGTTATCTATATTTTTTGTAGCACCAAAGAAATGGCCATAAGCAACTCCTATTTGGATGAGAATAAAAGTGCAAATTGCGAGGACAATATATGACAGTTTGAACATCTTTTGTTAGCAAGACATATAGTACTTCATATACATATTTCAACGCTACGTAGTACATACCACGAATGTACCACAACACTAGTTGTGCCAATTCTTCAATTTATTTTGAAAAGAAAAAAGGAAAATCTTACTTTTACAAGCTGGCGATGGATGCAGCTACGTACAATGATTGTTCCACCTGGCAGGCATATGCGCATGATTTTACTCTAGATGAAAGAGAATCATTTTCTTTATTGCTAATCAATCATATACTGTTAAGTAATGCTTGTGCAGACAAACACTCCTCTATTATTCAGTAGTTCCGCGCTTATACGATATAATCCGTTAGCAGGACTGTAGAGCTCTTGGGTACAAATGCAGCAAAGGAAATTGCCAAAGAAACCAAAGGATTGCAAAGATCGTACAAGAGCTATAATGATTTATTTACAGGATACAACGAAGGAGCAGCTTCACGATTCTACTGTCTGCTCTGTTTGTCCCTTTCTCTTATATAATGAACTAAAAAAGACACGATATATGCCAAAGCATGAGCATAGAGTCCAGCGTGATGCAGAGGATATCTAGAAAGTGGTACCAATAATTCCTCTTCTTCAACCAACAATAGCGAAGATGATTATCAACACTTCTTTCACGCAATAATAGCTTATTCCCTTTCCTATTTCTACTTTAGCTCTGTCCTGCCGGTTTTATGTACGCCTTTCTTCTTCTTTCCTTTCATAAAAACCACCACGCTGACAATTCCAACGGCAACTACTGCTGCTGAAGGCACTGCAATGTACAGATAGTCAAAGGGACCTGACACATTTATAAAAAAGGTAAATGTCAGGACTTCTCCGCTATAGATATAGTCATTCAAATCAACATACAGAACATATCTACCGGCTTGTGTGAATGTAAATTCGTGGATATGGTGTCCAGAAGGTACGATTATTGGGTTCGTCGTCTGAAGTACAACACCATCCTTGATCAGCCTCATCATTATTGGGACATCAGATGGATGATCACCATTGACCCCTACTATTCTTATCAGAATGTTCGTTGGGCTACTACTACTACTACCGCCGACTGTCGGGCTTTTTGGCTCTGTGGTCATTTCAACATCATAGTTGCCTATTCTTTGCTTGGATCCTCCTTGCAGCAGATCTGCAAATACCTGCCCAGATGTGGCTAGAGTCAACACCACAACTAGTAATATGACGATTAGGATAGCAGTTCTCAAGTACTAATTATTGATTATGGCATATCTGATATTATAGTTCTTCTAGCATCTCAGTGTAGTTATCTATAACTTTGTCAGTAAAGCTTGCAGTATACTTTGAGAGTACTTCAGCAATCAACTGCCTTTCAGCAACATGGTAAAGCTGATGGTATTCTCCGTGCCTGATCAAAACAATGCCGCCCTCTTTTAACCGCTTGAGGTGTGATGAAATTGTTGAAGGAGCTTTTCCTGTATGATCGACAATTTCACTGAACGTGCACATATCGTGTTCTAGAATAAAGAGCAATACCTGCCTGATAGGCCCATGCCTAACAAATTTCAAAATTGCCGATTCTTTATCAGAGACACCTACTGGATAGTGTCTGGTTATCCTAGACTCTCTATTGACCTTTATCATATTTGCCCTTTCGAGCGCTGATAGGTGATAGCTAAGAACACCATTGACAAGGCCTGTCAACCTCAAAAGTTCTCTGTATCGTATTCCAGGAGTCTGTTCTATATGTTTCATGAGCAAGACCCTAGTATCTGCTACTGCGGGTTCTGTTACCTGCATGTTTTTTATTTATTCACCCTTAACACTCCAAGTCCAAAGAGGCTGACCATTATCAAGAGTATTATGTGAGAAAGCTCGATGTTAACTGTAGGAATGATAACTTGCCCTACTACTATTCCCCCTGCTTGCAGTAGATAAAAAAACTCAACCAAGGCCAAACTCATAAATCCAACTGCCATAAGTAGCACCCTTGCAGTCGTATTTCTTGAATATGCCAGCAACGACACAATGCTCAGGAATATAGCCATCGTAAGGCCTGCCATATGCAAGAGAATGTGATATATCATTGAAGGGTGAGCGACATGAGGTATTACCAGTGGTGCAACAACACCTACTACAAGTGCTGTTATAAGCCCCAATAGAACAGGCTTGCTTATAGATTCCTGTACAGGAGCAAGGCCCCATCCTTTTTGCATCCGATCATGGATACCCCTAAACAGCTAATAAATACATTGGTACAAGAATCGAATATGATCAATGAAAAAAGGGAAGAGAGGGTTTATGAAGCCTTTGACCTTACACGTCATCCTTAATGTAGTTAGCCCGTAAAAGGCATGGACAGTGGCGGTAGGTCCAATTGCCACATGGGGCGCATGAGCCGATTTAACTGATCCCACCGCGCTGTTTAATTCCTGATGATGCTCTTGTGAGAAAATACTGCTATGCTTTCTGCAAGAGCCGTAATCTATTCTTCTTGTTCTGAACTTGCAGTTTAAAAGTTTGGACCATTTATTTGGTCATCCTAGTTGAGAAAGTATATGTCATTTAAGTCAGAGACACAACCATATCCTCCTTCCCATCCTTCGCTATTGAATTTCGAAGGGTTTGCTGATAACCCATCTTCAGTATTTAGTCGGCAGAAGAAGATGGTATCTATTGGCACTTCTGCCACATCAAAGTAGTTAATGGTACCATAGATTCTATAGCCATATATCCCGGGCTGTACTATCTGCATTGCTGGATAGTGACCTGGTTCTCCGAACACTTCTCCTAAGGTAATGTTCTGTTCAACTTGGTCTGCTTGATCTGACTAAGTGGCATTCTGAAACAACTCAAAGGTCCTGAAATAATATTTGTCAACTCGTAGATCAGCACCTGCAAGGGGAAGTGTAGTATTAAGCATCTTCGAGGGATACTTCAACACCATGCATGCCATCATGAACACCAGGTTCTATACCAAAGGCAGGTTCATTTGTATGGCCAAGTACCACAGATATTGGATTGACATTTTCCATATCAGGAACTAGGATAAGGTGTCCATGAGCATATGCATTGCCTGTGAGTGTGGACGCCACAAGCAATCCCATAGCCGCAAGCGCTGATAAGAGGGAAATTGCTGTTGTTGTGGTCTTCTTTTTCATTCTTATTCAACCTCCTGCTCTTCATGCATGAACCCCAAGCCATCATTGTCTGGATTGTCGTCGTTGAGGTCAAACACAGGGTTGCCATGAGTTAAGTTTCCAGGAAGTTGCATTTCTCCATAAGGCGAATCAGCAATGTTGCCAAGCACCCTCTGGATATTGATATCTACTACATCACCTGGGTTAAAGCTTATTGGTTGGCCTGAAAGGTTTATCTGATCAATGTCTGTGACTCTAGGTGCTCCGCCGTTGAGCGGATCCGGGATGTGTGCGTGCCAGATGCAGCTATTGGGTCCAGAAGCATGGGCAATATAATACAATGGCATCTTGTCTACAAATGTGCCATGCTATAGCAGTTATTATTGGTATAGTGATATTGTCATCTTCACAGGGAGCCCTAAGCAGGAAATGTCCTGAAATGAAGTTAGGACTTGAATCATAAAGTGGCAGTAACGCCCCCTGCTGGCAATATCAGCCCATCGAGGCGTATGTGCGTATTGTCAGGTATTGAGCCTCCTGAAACTCCTACCTCAAACTATGGCTTGCAAATACCGAGCTATTGTATTTAACTACTACGACAACGGCTGTTATGCCAGCAGCAACTGCCAATAACTTTAAATTCGTTATTCTAAACAGTATTGGCAATTTTTGAGAGTCAAACATTAAAGAAGAGCGGTACATTCTACGAATGTACCATAAAATGGGCCTCATATGACTGATATGGATATAATGTTCATGATGTATCTGTACTTTACTGGAATTGGTACACATTCTGAATCAACTCAGATGTTGTCATCTCATTTTCTGCACACATACTATGAACGCTCTTCAGTCTTAGTGTAATTGTATTATTCACAATATCATTGTTTTCAAAGATACAAAATGCTTATGCGCGTTTCTTGGAGAAGTTACATTAGATATAGTACGTATCCGATGATATCCATATCTTATCATTCAAATTAAGTGGTATCAACAAGAATAGTCCAAGATGCAAACCATCATGTAGCACCTTTTAAGGCAATATTTGAATTGTCAATCGTCAGCCCACTTACGTCAATGCTAGCTGGAATACTATCCAACAGAATAACTTATTTACCATCATTGTTGTTCCAATCAATGGCGCGAGGGCATGCTATCTTTGTATATGCCAGGAAAAGAATGTAAACACAGATGAAGCAAAACACACTTTCACCCTGGCTTTAGTATATTGTTAGCAATATTTTACATTCCTTGCTGAAGAATCATCGCTTACCAAACTATACAAGAGCAGCAGTATCCTTAGCTATTGGTGACCGATAATAAAGCCAGTATTTTCAGCTGACAATACTCTTACTAATGTGCGCACTAGACTCATATCAATGTCGCTGCCATCATCGCTTGTTAGTACTTCACTGTGGTAGCATTAGATTATAGCAGAATTTTCAAAAGCAGATCTTACAGGTGTATTGTCTAATATATATATATATATATATACTACATTAATACTCGGTTGCCTTCATGTTGTAGACTCAGTCATGTTCTTAACGTATGAACAACAAATCCTGATACTTGCTACTCAAGAACCTATGTTTGTGCTTGGAGGATCTTGGCGATAATCTCAGTTTATAATTACAGCAAGGACATCTATTTTTGGTCGTGGTTATGAATAGATTGCAGTGTTGGCATCGCTTCTGTCCTGAAATATAACGCAGCCTGCCCGAACTACTTCCTGCACGATATTTCTCACATAAACCACTGCAAACCATACCATTAGCCTGTATTGTGTTGTAGTTTGTGTCTTTTGATCAATGGTTGGTGTGGCTTGTGTGTCATGGATACGATGTCTCTGATGTCGTATGGACTACAGTTTGATATAGTTCTTGGCATATGTTTTTCACTTCGGTATGATCCTCATATTCACTAAGAGTGAGAAAAGACTTGAATATGTCATTGACCTATTCCCCGTGGGATTCCTCTCCTTCATCCCCTATAGTTAGTCCATAAAGCTGTATCAGAAGTGGATGTATCCCAAGATGGACAGTCCTCATAACTTCAGTGGGGGTTACTTTGCCATTGATATTATCCCTTAGCTCAAGTAGCTTCGCTTCTAGCGCATCAATGTTTGATGTCATGTTGTTACCTGAAGTTACGTTGTTCTGTCCTTGTTGCGCCATAGCGGTCATATTGTTGTTGTCTGTTGATGTCTCGTCGGCGCTTATAGTAAGTGGCTTGAGCATATCATTGAACAATCGTAATATAGTATTGTTTGCCAAATACTGGGCGCTCTGATAAGCTGCTGCATCAACTATAATAGTTGTTGTCATATTGCTCATTGGAGAAGGGGCGTTTGTAGTCATTGTGTTATTGTCGCTGCTATTGCCTTCCATACCTTCCATTCCCATGCCTTCCATACCTGGCAAATTAGACATATTTGTAAGGTCGAATGGAGCACCTGTGGCGTTTCCATAATTGCTCAAAACTACATCTGTTAGATCTGCAAGAACCATTGCCCATGTTGTTGCATTATTCTGCTCCTCACTTTCAACTCGTACAGTTACAGCCTCTGCCAAGATATCGTTCAGCGAGATGACTGTATCGTCTATGATCTGTATCCTATCTTGCGGTATCTGCTGCACTTGGGATATTGCAGATAACGATGTTACGTTTTCTTCTAACTGCTCTACTCCAGTTTCTAGGCTATCTGCAATTCTGTTATTTACCTCTCTAATTTCATCAAGAGTGGAATTGTCTAGAAGGCGTGAAGCTTTTTCGGCATGAGCTTGGACTAATGTTGCATTGTTATTTTCCAGATTCATAGTTACCAGCCCCGTCTCAGCTCTAATCTGATCTACTAGTGAAAGGAACTCAGCGCTTTCGCTAGTTGAGAATGTATGAGCATATGCCAGGTTACTGGCTGGGATTAGTGAAGAGCCGGCTAGGATAAACAGCAATAGGAGATATCTCACATGGTATGACATAAATGAGATTTTTTGTATAGCCATTACGATTCCTAGTCCAGAGTATCTTATAATGGTTGTAGTACACTAACCGAAGTCTGCATGTATATGGTGTTCTGGTGAGTAATACCAAAACTAGTTGGAAATCCTAGCTAGGGGAAAACAATGAAGAAGATTTTTGGTAATAATTTACTCGCAACTATTATTAGCTTCGATGTAAAAGAGACAAATAATGAACGTATATGAACGGTGGTCTATGTTAGGAGTTCTTGCTTTTACAGTAGGAGCACTCGCTTTTCTTTCTGCTCCAATAGCATCACTAACTCCTGCAATAGCACAACAAACAACAACAACAACAAACGCTACATCACCTGAAGTAGCGCAAGAAGGTGAGGCTACTATGACTGAAGAGCAAGAGCGTGAATCTAGTTCCAATGAAACTCAAGGAGACATATTTACAGTACGGGATTCTGTTTTTGCTCTACTTGCAGATCGAACAATCCCCTCAAATGGCTTTATACATCTATATGACACCACACCATACTCAATCACAAATGGCCATATAGCTGCAAAAATTCCATGCGATGATGATTCAACTCCTCTACTTAACATACTAGTTGGAGTAGCTCCAAATCTAATGTCAGCCCCTCTAGAACTAGTAGCTAACTTTTCCACTCCAGGCGAGCTATGCCTCTACCACGGTGATCTGCCAGCACCTCAGCAGGCGAATGCAACCTCGGCAAATGCTACTACGATGGTTACCGATATCGCAATTTCAAATCCAAGCGATGAAGATGTCACTCTACCATCTACAAGCACTGTAGTTATTGGTATCAACGAAATTGCAAGAAGCGCGCATAGTCATGAAGAATGAGGATAATAACAACAACCTATAGAGGGAGTCCTTTGAAGAATAGGCAACCACAACTAAGGATGTAAGAACCAACATACCCTTCTTTTTCCTTTTTTTTACTTGGCTACAGCATGAAACATTCCAGTACTAAATGTTGTTTGCTTGTTTGCTTTTGACTTATTCAATCATCTATGAAGGCAGAGTATAAAGCTACACAGCAGTTTTGCATTATTAATAATTATATAAGAATGCTCTATTTTAGTTTGTTGTAATGGTTACAAAAAATAAAAAAATTTACACTGTGACGACGATAATACCACCCTGGTGAGTTCATAGAGCTCCTGCTTGCAATGGATGATGATATATCGTAACTAGAAGACAAAACTTTGATCATGCGCATATATGTATTTGAAAGTCTACAGCACAGCTATGATATTTTTATGGTTCTACTTGTTTAACCTCAGTGCTGATTGGACATTGCGCTTTAGGTTTATGGCATTTTTTGCGAAGGCAAGTGCGCTTAAGACTATTCCAGCGGCTATACCCGGGCCAGCAACATCTACAAATGAAAATCCGATCTGCTGAAAAGGCGTCGTAGTAAGGCCAGAGGTGCCATTCTGCTGTTGTTGTTCTTCCTCATTGATTATTTGCGTAGAAGCTGGCCCGGCCATTGTAGAAATGCTACCAAGCGCAGATCCTCTTTGTGCTGCAAACCAGATCCTTCCCTCGTCATCTGAAGCTATCCATTGCACAAATGATCCGGCTATAGGGATATTAGCCTCAGTACCCTCGCCAGTCCTTGGATCTATCACTCCAAGTGTGTCTATCTCATGCTGTGCAAACCACAAATTACCATAGCTATCCATTGCCATGCCAAAAGGCAAACCCTCTTCATTAACTGAAGGGTACTGCCGGAAGGTGCCAAGGAGTGAATTGAACACTGTTATTGTATGTCCACTATGTTCTGAGACATAGATATCATAGCTGTCCGGATCGGGGAAAATGGCTGTAGGTTCGTTAAGTGTTTGAAGGGAACTCTCCGGCATGTACTCCGTAATGTTGCCTGTGGTCGTGTCTATCTTGGCTATACTGTTAGCACCTGCTTCTGCAAACCAGATGTTACCCATCCTGTCTGAAGCAATTCCTGCAGGTATTGCGTCTGGCGTCGGTATGTTATATGCTGAGAACATTTCAGTTGAAGGTTCAAACTTGACTACCTTATCATCCCCATTCGTTACGATTACAGGCATCCAAAGACTGCCATTTCCGTCTATGGCGATCCCTGTCGGAACGCCCTCTTCCGGTATTACAAATCGTCTGCTAGAATTGTCTGACGGGTTGTAGAAACCGAGTACGCCATTATTTTCAGTGCCTAGGGGATCAACGTACCATAGACTCCCATCTGAAGTAAGCACGCTTTGGGTTATAAGTGTAGCATTGACTCTATGTATGGTATAGTTGCCAGTAGCAGTGTCCAGCTGCCATATCATTCCGCTACCAGGCATCGAATCACCAACCCAAATCGACTGTCTTTCTGCATCAAAGATAGGATAGAGAGGTAGGCTGTTAACTGACGTATTGTATAGCGTAGTATCAAATTGAAGATTAGATACCGTCGGCTTGACGTTTGTGTCAAGTGATGCAAGCATGTTACTTCCCTGAGTGTTTACCCCCTCAATCTCGATATACCAGAGACCAGGCAAGCTAAACGCCGCATCTGCAGAAAATACATTGTTGTTATCTGACTGCTCTTCAGTTTCCACAGTTATTGGGCCTATGCCCCTTTCAACCTGGGTCAGCTTTATGGTAGCAGATTCAATTCCTGCAGCATTGCTACCGTCAGGTTCAAAGAATGATAGTTTGAATGTGTTCTGCCCCACTGCAAAGGGGCTTATGGTAAGTTTTATTGTTCCTTCTTCTGTGTATAACGTTCTCATATAGTCAGTTCTTATTGGAGCCTCCTCTGCAAATGCAGTCGGTCCATCTAACTGCCCCTGCCCGTAAGTAGGGAACTGGCCAGAGGGCAGCGCACTATTTGCCATCACCGAGACCATCAATAGAAGCGCTATTCCCAATGCTGCCTCTACCTTGAGTATCTTGTCGTAGTTCCTAAGGCTCTGCATATTCAGACTTTTCGCACTCCTTCCACCTACTATAACTGCTACTGCCTTTTTCTGGACAACAAATTGAGAATATGTTCCCATTGCTACCATTGCACCTGCAAGCGCCAGTTTAATGACAAGTGCCTGGCCGTATACGGAAGCAAGAGTAAGCGAAAGACTACCGCTTTCTAGCGCAAACAGCAGTACAGGTCCTGTTATCACCGCAATGCCAATCACCGTCACAACTACTGTGGAGAATCTAGGAATCAAAATCGAAAGTGCAGCAGACTTTGTAATTTCATCTACAATTGAAAGAATCTTGGGCACAGCCACAAATCCAAGTAATATCAGGCCGCCTATCCATATCGAAGCGGCGGCATTGTGGAAAAAGTCAAGCAATAATGGGCCGAGCTGGCTAGTCGCAGCAGCATGTGCTATTAAGCTTGATGTGATCAGTACTGCAAGCCCAAGGATAAGTATCGCGTACATTTCTGCCTTACTCGCGCTAGCATTGCTTTTGGTAACCTTGCGGTAGACTGCCACTACTATAGCCATCAATATTGATGACTGAAGCATCCTTGTCAACCATACATTGCCAAAATTTGTCGCAATCGCTTCGGGTATCCCGGCATTAATTGAAATCGCCTGCACAACGATCATGGCAACGCCAGATGCAAGAACTAACCCTGTCCCGATTATGATAAGACGCATCATGTTCTTGTCAATAGAAACCCGAGTCTTTGAGATCGCATTTGAGAGCCAAGGTACTTTTGCAAGCGGCTTCCATAGCCATAGCGTAGCAAATGCTGCGCCCACAACAATGACCTGCCCAACCATGCCTGGGAACCTTGAAGCTGACTCCTCTGGTGACAGAATATCTCTCTGCTGCTGTTCCCCTGGACCGAGCTGCTGCACAGGAGTTCCCACTCCAAAGACGAAAGTCTCTCCTACTACGTGACCGTCAACTGCTGAAAGCACGTTGGTCGATACCGTGTACTGGCCTTCTGGGAGATCTGGCTGCAGAGAGACGCCTAATGAAGCAGTGTCTCCCTCAACATTATGCGGATCACCCATGTCGACCGAGCTACCATCTGGTCCGAGCACCTGCATAGTACTATAACCTAGCTCTATTGGTTCGTTAAAGAATACGTTGACTTCTCCAGGTGAGGAGGGAGTGCTCTGAAATGCTGTTGGTGAAGAATCAACAATAATAGGATGGGCAAACGATTGGGGGATGCTTGATACAAACATGATGATTATTATTATTATGGTCATAGCCGTAAAGATGCTGTAATATCGACGTGACCAGTCTCCGCCCGTCATGAGTGAAAAAATATCCCCCCTCGCCATATTTGACCTTTCCCCATTAAGTAGTACAAACATCGAAATAAACCTAAGAATTATAAGATTGCAATAGGAATTTTTACATCGAATGAAGAAAATCGCTTGCCTGTTGGCATTGTTTATGTTGTTTTCGCAGTTTATTGCATTTGATTATCGTCCGGCAATGGCACATGTAGAAATGGTACAAGGCGACATCAAAATCATCGCTGGATGGGTAAACGAGCCACCTACAGTAGGTCAGCTTAACGAGATCCTCCTAACAGTAACCAGAGTGTCTGATGGCCAGCCCATCATTAATGCCCTTTCACAGGTTGCTGTAACTGCGAACAAGGGCACAGAGTCTAAGTCGCTTCAATTCCAGCCTACAGAAGAGTCAGGGACGTATACTTCTGAAATACTTCCCACTGAGCCCGGTCAGTATGCCATTGTTATGAATGGTACAATAGCGGGGCAAGCAATTGATGCCCAGACAGAACTAGAAGATGTAGAAAGTACCGCGCGGTTTACCTTTCCTCCTGCTGCAGACACAGGCAGCAATGAGATACCGCAACAAGTGATACAGCAATTGCAGACAGTCATAACCGGCCTAACAGCACAAGTTGATGAAGCTAATATTTTGGCAGAAGAAGCCAGAAACGCCTCTCAGACTTCCACTGAATCAGCTGAAGAATTGAAAACGGCAGCAGATAGAGCGTATCTCTTTGGCATGATCGGCGTAGGGGTAGGCGTAGCCGGCATTGCAATAGCTGTTGTGGCTCTATCGCGCAAAGATGTTATGGCTCTACCGGGAAGGCAGAAAATTTAGGAGGGACCGTGCGTGCTCTAGCAGGCACTGAGGAGACTGTAATCAACATAGCAGGTGCAGAATCCAGAACACCAGCAAGAGATTCTTAGGACACTAGGATATGGATATAAAAAATGTTGCTTCTTCATCAATTGATATTTTACACGTGCTGACGCCGGCAAGGTACACACGCACCTGTACTGTGTAATCTCGATTTTCTTGGAATGTATATATATGCGACTGTTAGCGTGCCCTCAACGTTATGAAGAAAAGCCTCTGACCAGTCTGGCTTGAAGTGCTGAAAACCTCTTGACCGTCCTTCAATATCCTAAAATCACTTAATTCTCTTCAGAAGGGTCTTCTTGCATAATAATACCTAATGGAAACACTATCATCACGCCAAAGAAAAGTAAAACCAAATATGAAAGATAGCACTCACATGCTAACTGCAGATCGATATTTCAACCCACAGTAGTTGTTACACAAATAGAGAGAGATTTATTGTAGCTTAACCAATATCATCATCCAATCAATATCGCCGATTTTTGAAATAATTGAATATAGTTGACAACATGACGGCTAATAAGTTACCTACGAA
>CAYWRR010000044.1:0-12285 GCA_964460425.1 uncultured Nitrososphaera sp. | reverse complement strand
GAGTGTTTGGATTTCCCGCAGGCCGCAACTTGTCATAGTCGACGTATTTTTCAAGTGTTGAGGCAAGAGGCGAGTGATCGTAGATGTAGGTCCATTCATAGGGTCGAAAATATTTGGGATCTTTTAACGCATACTCGGGCCTCCATCGTGGCAAAAACATCATGCTATTGCCATATAATGCTGAGCTGTAGAATGACAATGCATGCCTGAGTGATAAGCTTGCCTGCTGGTGGTAACGGCTGTAGTAACTTCCTAATTCATTGGCAGTAAAAGCAAGAGGAATTGACGGAAGTAGCGGCGGCGGCGCAAGATCAATTGAGTTTTCTGCAAGGTCGAGCCAGAATTGTTCTAGTGCAAGTTCAGGCCGCTTATCCTTGCTGCCTGCAATAATTGCAGCATTTATTCCTCCTATTGATGTGCCAGCAAGGATGTCTACCTTAACTCTAGTTTCTGCAAGAGCTTTAAATACCCCGCAACCAAAAGCACCAAGCGATCCGCCTCCCTGCAATATCAGGACGTTCTCAAAGCCATTATTGCGAGCCATGGCCAAAGTATCCAATTTCCGTAATTATGCGTTTTTGAGAGGGGCGGTAAGATGTACAGGCTTAACCAGATCGGCGACATCGACCCAGCAGCGAGCTATCTTGTCCATAGAGTATATGAGGTTCAGTACTGCGACTGTGGACTCTACATTGTTTGAATCTGCGCTGCTCTTGATGGAGTTTATAACTTCCATAAATTTATCATACATCTTGACTACATCATTTGATTCTGATCTATTCTTGTTTACAAATGCAGCAACTGACCTTTCATGCATCTTTTCTACAAGTACTCCAGCCTCGACTATCTCATCGACAGCTTTGATGCGCGAAAGATCTATTGCATTTGCAAGATCAACGACATAGTCCCCAGCGCTCTCGAGAAGGTTGGCTGCGATCCTATAATCAAGAATATCAATGTTGCTAAGGTTGAGCTTGCCTGCTAGTTTTTGATCCATCATAGCGCTTCGGATCAGTCTGACAAGTAAAAAATATTGTCGGTCAACTTCATCGTCCCTACCGCTTATCACTTTGCGGATACTACTATTATTCTGTTTTAGTCTTATGGCTTCAAGCATGTCTCGGTACATGCCTGCGACTATTGCGCTCATGCGGCGGAGTATCTTTTCAGCATCAAGTGTGTCTGCATCAAGCAAAAATTGGGCAGAGATATTGAAGCCATCTTCATCGACTATTTCTAAGCCGACCAGCTTTCGTATAGCCTTCTTAATCCTATCTGCGTCTTCAAATGAAATCTGCGAGCTGGCCTTGATCCGGATAATGTCATACCCAAGCAGGTACCCGCCATACACCTGGTTAACGAGCATATCCATCGATACCGACGGATATGTAATCGTCAATTCCTTTATCTTGTCTGCCATGTCGTCCTCTGAAGCAAATATCGATATAGAGTTGTCACGGTTGATGTGCATTGGGACGATGCTCCCTTTCTTTAGATTGTTGTTCTTGATCCACAGGCTTGGCAGTGATACCAAGATGCTGCTGCCTATCTGCTGTAGGCGTCTTGCATATCGCGCCATGTTGAATATTTAAATTAATTTAAACTAATTAAACATTATTCTTATATTTTCGAGGCCTTATAAATATTCACATGGCAACAGAGCTGCTTGGGGAGCCTATAGCTATAGCCAAAGCATTCAGTCCAGGCCATATAACAGGCTTTTTCGAAGCCCCCCATGATATTTCTTCTTTCCATTTCCTGCATAGGGGTTCTAAAGGGGCCGGATTTTCTATCGATAGAGGCATTGCAACAACAGTATATCTCTACGAGAGTGCAAAACCAGAGTATCAGATCTCGATCAATGGCATTAAAAGTCGCAATGCAGAAGTTTCGAACTGGGTTATTGAGAAATATCTTAAGCTTGCAGATAGACCTTACTTTATAAGTATCCACCACGATGTTGAAATCCCAATTGGCTTTGGTCTTGGCTCAAGTGGTGCAGCCGCCCTCAGCGCCTCATATGCCCTCAATCAAGTTATTGGCACACATCTTAATAGAACCCAAGCAGCACAAATTGCGCATCATGCAGAGGTTGCCTGCAATACTGGGCTCGGCACAGTAATTGCCGAGTTTGCCGGAGGTTTTGAGATGCGAACAAGTGCAGGGGCACCGGGTATAGGTTCTATTAGCAAGATCAATATAGATAAGAAATACAAGGCGGTAGTCCTCTGCCTGGCTCCTATTTTGACCAAGTCATTTCTCACAGACCGCGTAAACGAAATAAACGGCCGTGGAGGCAGTATGCTAAACAAGCTATCGGCATCAAGAAGCCTTGACGACTTTCTCAAAATGTCACATAGATTTGCAGAGATGTTGAGCCTCACGGAAGGCAGATGCAAAGGACCGATTGCAGCTCTCAAGACAAAAGGAATCAAATCAAGCGTAGCACTCTTTGGTCAAACTGTTTTCACCATCGTTTCACAGGCAAGAGCAGCTGAGGTGGCTGATGTCCTCCGACAATTTGGCGGCACGCTCATTGTCTGTAATATAGACATGGCGGGGGCAAGAATGCTCTAAAATTGCACATAAACCATATTGGCATACCGTCAGATCATCCTCGAGCCGAATCTCTCTACACTCGTGAGATGTTGGTCAATGGCTTTAGGCTAGGCTTAGTAGTACCCGAGGGTCTAATTGCCCATGGAAGAGGTGAGGCATATGATTATCTGATTGGCGAGCGCACTACAAAGACTGCCCAACGCGCCATTAAGGCCGCAGCAGCAATGCTGTTACTCTCAAGCCGGCCCGTCATATCTGTAAACGGCAACACAGCTGCCCTGTGCCCAAACACGGTAGTGGAACTTGCAAAAGTGGTAGGAGCAAGTATTGAGGTCAACATCTTTTATAGAACTGAGGAGCGTGAGAAGGCGATCAAATCAGAGCTTGAACTACATGGTGCAAAAAAAGTATTGGGAATAGGCTCAAGAGCATCAGCAAGAATTCCAGAGCTCCAAAGTAAGCGCAGGCGAGTTGACCCTGATGGCATCTATGCTGCTGACACTGTGTTGGTTCCACTTGAGGATGGAGATAGAGCAGAGGCACTGATAAAAATGAACAAGACAGTAATTGCAATCGATCTTAATCCTTTGTCTAGGACTTCTAGAGCTGCCAATATCACTATTGTTGATAATATCGTAAGGGCTATGCCAGCATTGGTAGAAGCTGCACGCAAGCTCAGGGGTACTATGTCGTTAAGAGAAATCACAGATAATTTTGACAACAGTAAAAACCTTCAAGAATCACTCAAGATCATAAAAGGTGAAGTCCAGTAATGCAGGGCAGAGCAAAACTCAATGTAAGTGATATATTAGCCAAGAAAGGAAAAGAAAAGATCTCTGTTCTTACAGCATACGAGTATTCTACTGCAAGAATATGCGATAGGGCAGACATTGACATTTTGCTTGTAGGCGATAGCGCAGGAATGGTGGTATTGGGCTACCCAAGCACAATGCCTGTTAGCATGCAAGAGATGATGATATTTTGTGGTGCTGTGGCAAGGGGAACCAAGCGCGCAATGATAGTTGGCGACATGCCCTTTGGTTCATATCAAGTAGGTGCAAGTGTGGCAGTTGAAAATGCAGTCCAGTTGATAAAGGCTGGTTGCGATGCAGTCAAGCTTGAAGGAAGTTCTGAGATTATGGATAAAATAGAGGCAATAGTAGATGCAGGGGTACCCGTTATGGGCCACATTGGGCTGAGGCCTCAGACATCATCACTATGGGAAGGCTACAAATTGCAGGGCAGAACAAGAGAAGGAGCGATCAAACTGATTGAAGACGCCAATATTCTAGAGAAGGGAGGAGTCTTTAGCATTGTTCTAGAGATGGTTGCAAGTGAGGTAGCAGATGCGATAACAAAGAGCCTGTCAATTCCAACAGTAGGCATAGGCTCAGGGCCTAGCTGCGATGGTCAGGTCCTTGTTCTACATGATATGTTAGGCATTTATGAAGATATTCGGCCGAGATTTGTAAAAAGGTATGCAGAACTTAGCAAGGAGATATTTGATGCAGTTTCAAGCTATAACCACGACATCAAAACCGGCATGTTCCCAGAGGAATCTAACACATTCCACATGGATACAAAAGAACTGGGCAAATGGAAGAATGAAAGAAGAATATGAGAGTAAGAAGAGGAGTTCACCCTTCAAAAGGCATACTTGGAACAGAGGGAAGCGAGCTTGAAGGCAGGAAAATAGTCCTTTGCGTCACAGGAAGCATTGCAGCTTACCGTGCAATTGACCTAGCACGGCTATTGATGCGACACAGTGCAGATGTTCATGCCGTCATGACAGAATCAACTGCATCAATGCTGCTCAATCCTCAAATAATGAAGTGGGCAACAGGCAATGATGTAGTCACCAATTTGACCGGCAACTTGGAGCACATTATTCTAGCCGACTATGGCATGTCAGACCTCATCATTGTCTACCCATGTACGGCTAACACTCTTGGCAAAGTAGCAGCGGGCATTGATGATACACCTGTTACGTCAATTCTTAGTGTTGCACTAGGCAGCAAGATCCCAATAATAGTAGCTACTGCTATGCATGAGGCCATGTATGAGAACATATTTGTCCAGCAAAATGTCAGCAAATTGAAAGAGCACATGGTATTCGTTGAACCCAAGATGGAAGGAGACAAGGCAAAAGTGGCTGACCCTGAGCATATACTAAATGCTACGATTTCAGTACTTTCTAACAAGGCACCATTGTCAGGCAAGAGGGTACTTGTCACAGCTGGAAGTACAATTGAATATATTGACCCAATAAGGGTCATAACTAACCTAAGCTCCGGCAGAATGGGTATTGCAATAGCACAGGAGGCGCAGCAGATGGGCGCGAGTGTGACGCTAGTGTATGGTCATGGAACTCTAAACCCAGCAAGCGGCAAAATAGTGCGCGTAAATACAGGTGAAGAAATGCATAAGGCGGTTCTTTCTGAGTTATCATCAAAGAGGATTGACATTGCTGTAATGGCTGCTGCTGTTGCAGACTTTACTCCTACGAAAAAATCAGACAAAAAGATCAATACAAAGATAGGAAAGAGGGAGCTGACACTTGTCGCTACAAGAAAAATAATTGATGAAGTAAAAAGTAATAGTAAAGACATATTCCTCGTTGCATTCAAGGCAGATTACTGCGTATCAGACTCTGTCTTGATAGAAAAGGCATATAGAAAACTGAAAGAGTGTGATGCCGATATTATTGTGGCAAACGATTTGGGCAGAAAAGGTTCAGAACCCGGCTCTGATAAAAATGAAGTGTTTATTGTTGACAGGAACAAGAATATTGTCCATTTCCCTCTGGAGAGCAAAGCACAAGTTGCAAGAAGACTGCTAGTGCTTGTGGCTGAATTAATAGCAGAGAGTCGTAGCAAATGATGCTATAGCAATAACAGTGACCTCATGGAATTTTTTTGGAATAATTAGTGTTGCTGCCATCATATACTACTACTTCCTATTTGTTCTTGTACCCTAATAGAATAGCGTTGCAGCCTTTGCCATAAATTCCTGAACCACCTTGCCATACCACCGATCTCAAATCCTACATCCTGGCCGCTGTACATGATGTCAGGCTCTCAATAGAAAATTTCGGTCAAAAACGCCTTTTGATCTCAATGTCACAAATTATGTAAATTATCTTTGCTGCCCTCTGTGATCAGTTCTATAGATTTGCAAGGATCTCTAAGGTCGCAAGAATCACAATGATCCTGACCCTCATACATTGTTCAAGTAGTACTATCTCTTCTTGTATTTCATCTTAGAACAAGAAGATCTTTTGTGAATCTGTTGAGCACCTGTGGCTTACCATTATTTATGATTATGCTATCCTCTATCCTCACGCCGAATTTGTTCTCCATATATATCCCTGGCTCAACGGTCACAGCCATATTTGCCCTGAGCTCTTCGTCACTTTTCATCTTAAGCCAAGGAGGCTCGTGAACATCAAGACCTATTCCATGGCCGGTTGAATGGATGAATAGTTTCTCATATCCTCGCTCTGCTATCAAGTTCCTGCATGCCGCATCGACCTGGCCACATGTCATACCTGCGTTTGCCCTGTTGAGACCTATTTTTTGCGCCTCTTGCACTATGCCATACACTTCCTTCATCTCTTTGGTTGCAGAGCCAAGGACAAATGTCCTTGTAGCATCGGCTATATATCCTGCATGCCGGAGCGTAAGGTCGATCACTATCATATCTCCCTTGCGAAATTTTCTGTCTGTTACTTCAGCGTGTGGCAGCGCGCTGTTGGGCCCCCCTGCTATGATGAGTGGATTTAGCGTAGACTTGTATGATGTAGGATTTGCTCCCATTTTCATTGCCTCATAGATGAGCTTTGCTTGGAGATCGCGCTCTGATAGACCTACCTTTATCTCCTCTTCACATATTTCATACAGCTTATCAAGTATCTTGGCGGCTCTTGAGATAATTCTGATCTCTGAGTCATCCTTTATCCTGCGTGTCTGGAAGAATGGATCTGTATTGACCAAGATATCGCCGCGGTGTTTGCGAATTGACCATATAGTAGAGTAATCGCTGCAGTCGCTGCACACTCTGCTACCTTCTACTTGTGAAACAAACATGGAAATGAGTTCGCCTCCTCTTTCAGTGGCAAATACTTCACAGTCTTTTGAAGTCTTTTCGGCCCTTGAATACTCTAATTTGGGTGTGATCAACTTTGTTATGCCATTGTCCATGCATACTGCAATGGCTTCGCCCCAAAAGCCTGTGAGATAGAAAATGTTTTCCGGCTCAAATGCTGCAACTACATGGCAGTTCTCTGCTTTCTCTGCATGCTGCAAAACAGTATAGCGGCGCTCCTTCATTGACAACTTGAAGAATTACAATCTCCGAGTTTTATAAAGTGTTACGAGGTTGTAATTAATTATTATTATTGTAATTTGATTTAAATATGGCTGGCTCGTCCGTTTTTTGAGACTATATGGAATACCTGGTGATGCTCCCCGGTCCAACCAATGTCCCGAACAGGGTCATGAACGCAATGCTCGCGCCTATGATAAACCATCGAAGCGACGACTTTCGCACATTATATAAGGCTATAGTTGAAAAAACCCAGAAGGTCTTCCAGACCTCAAATGATATTGTGCTTCTTACTACTTCTGGAACCGGTGCTGTCGAGGCGTCTGTAGTTAACCTCATTAGGAAAGGCGACAAGGCAGTAATCCCAGTCAATGGTGAGTTTAGCACAAGGCTTGCAGACCTTATTGACAGCTGGGGCGGCGAAGCGATCAGGATAAGCTCGCCGCCTGGAGAGAATCCGCCCTACGACAAGTTCGAGGAAATATTTGAAAAATACAAAGACATTAAGGCCATTTATGCAGTTTATAACGAAACATCTACAGGAACTACAATAAGATACATGGACAAACTGGGTGAACTTGCGGCAAGAAAGGACGTCTACTTTATTGCTGACGCGGTTTCAATACTTGGAGGCGATGAGTTACCAGTAGACAAATGGAACATTGATATTTGTATGACTGCGTCGCAAAAAGCTCTGGCCGCGCCGCCAGGTGTAGCTCCTATTTCGATAAACAAGCGCGCGAAGAAATACATGCAAGAGAATCCTCCTCCGATTCAGTATCTGAATTTGAAGCGCTACTTCAAGTACTATGAAGAGCACTACGAAACCCCCTTTACACCTGCGCTGCCGCTTTACTACGCCTTCAGAGAAGCACTTGACATTGTGATTGAAGAGGGCCTAGAGAATAGAATAAGGCGCCACAAGATATGTGCAGACGCTTTCTATACAGGCTTGGGCTCGCTTGGCCTGACACCCTTTGCCAAGCCAGATGCAAGGAGCAACATGATAATTGCAGTAAACTACCTGCAGGGTATGGATGATAAGAAATTCCGCGGTCTATTATCAAATGAGTTCAAGGTATTGATTGCAGGCGGCTTTGGCGACCTAAAGGGCAAGGTGTTCAGGATTGGCTCGATAGGCGAGGTAGGTCGCTACCATGTCATGAGGACGATATCGTCTATTGCCTCGGCGATGAACATGCTTGGCATAAAGACAAACGCTGAAGCTGCATCGGTGGCAATGGAAAGATTAAAGGCACTTGGTTGAACCACATTCTCTCATATTTTTATAATCTATCAAGATTAATATAAGGTAAAACAGAAGCGGATTTCTATGCCTTTAGAAAAGGGTTCTCTGATATTGGTAGATTATACTGCTAGGGTTAAAGATACTAACAACATTTTCGATACAACCCAAGAGGAAGAAGCTAAGAAAACTAACTTTTATGATCCAACCCACAAGTATGAGCCAAGGATTGTATCCATTGGCGAAAGCTGGGTCCTGAAAGGATTGGACGAAGCTCTATCTAATGCTAATGTTGGCGACAAGCTCAATATTGAAGTGCCGCCAGAAAAAGGCTTTGGAAAAAGAGACGATAGCAAGATCAGGATGATCCCTCAGCGTAAGCTTGGAGACAAGGCAGGTGAAGTTGGAGTTGGCGACGAAATTGAAATCGACAACCGGCGTGGCATAGTGAGGTATGTTGGCTCAGGTAGGATACAAGTCGATTTTAACCACAGATTTGCAGGCAAGACGCTGCTATATGATGCAAATGTATTGAAAAAGCTAGATTCTGACGGCGAAAAGGTAAGTGCTCTAGTTAAGAGAAGGATGGGCGTGGATGAAAACAACCTCCAAGTCAATTTGGAGCTTCCTAATTTAGAGATCCAGCTTCCAGAGGATACGTACCTTGCTGAAGGGTTGCAAATAGTCAAACGAGCGGTTGCAAATGATATCTTTAAGTTTGTTCCTACAGTCAAGAATATTAAGTTCATAGAGAGTTACCAGGCTCCTGCCGAGCAAAAGAAGGATGAGCAATTGCAACAGCAACAGCAGCAGTCTAGAGCAGAAGCAACTGCTGAAGCTAAGCAATAACGAAGGAAGGAAAAAGTTATTATACTAAAATGGCCCGGAATATATTATGGAAAGTGCTCAGCAAAGTCAAGTAGTAACTATAACGCCAAAGGCAGCTGAAAAAGTCGCCGAATTCATGAAGCAGGAAGGAAACTCTAATCTTTACCTAAGAGTATACGTCTCAGGTGGAGGATGTGCAGGCCTTTCATATGGAATGGGATTTGAAGAAAAGCCTGACGAGGATGATAGGATCGTTGAGCAGAATGGAGTAAAGCTGTTGCTTGACAGCTATAGCCAGAGGTATCTAAAAGACGCCAACATTGACTACATCGAGAGCCTGATGGGCTCAGGCTTTAAGATCAACAATCCCAATGTGACGAAGAGCTGCTCATGTGGACACTCCTTTAGTACTGAATAGAAAGGACTAGCCCCACCTTTACTACTTTGTAGTTTAATTTTTTTTAACTATATTTTATCAGCCCTTCTCTTTTTCTTTCTGTTCTTCCGTACGTTAGCCTTGTCGGCTCTGTTAACTTAAGGCAAGAAGATTATAGCTAGGCGTGTCCTAGCATTTCATGACCAAATGACTCGCAATAGGACAGACCAAGCTATAATCAGCTTGGACTGTACTTGTATTTTAGTTCTAGGAGCTTTAGGCTAGCAGCCAGATGTCTATCCTATGTCATAAAGCGAACCCACGTAGCCATATGGAAATGGTTTCAAAAATATTCTAAACTGGCGGCAGCAGATAGGTTCAGAATAAAGAGACAGGTGGTGAAGTAAATATTTGTTGACGAGACTCTTCTTAAAGTAGATGGTCATAAGTACTGGCTGTGGATAGCATATGAGCCAAGCCTAGACATGTGTTTGATGATGCATCTATCACGAGAGAGAACAATTTTCGTTTGTTATCAATTCTTCAAACAGCTCAGGGACAGGTATGGTAGAAAGCCTATTTTCACAGACGGTGCTCTATGGTACTATACCGCCTGCAAATGGCTCAGACTGAAGCATGAGGTATACGGTATCAAAATGAAGAACCTAATGGAGCGGTTCATACAATATCTAAAGGACAGGACTGAATGTTTTAATGATCATTTTCCATGCAGGGAGAAAAAAGAGAATTGCGATAGGCAACATGTATGAAATTGGCTGGAATTGTTCTTTCTGTATCTGTGTATGTATGGTGACGACAAAATACAGTTCAATCTGTTTATGATTGGAGGTGGTGCTTAAGTTAACAGAGCCTTAAGACAGAAGAAGAAGATTTAATGGCATGATTCGGCAATAAATAATTGAGAACAATTGTCATACGATGTACTAGTTGTCGGTGGAGCCTCAGCAGGACTGACTGCTGCGATGTATGCTAGCCGCCAAGGTCTCAAGACTTTAGTAATTACAAAAGATATTGGAGGACAAGCACTTCTTACAAATGCCATAGAAAACTATCCTCCTTTTGAACACATAGGCGGTTTTGAACTTATGCAAAAGTTTGAACAACAAGCAAGAAATTTTGGAGCTGAATTTGCATATGAAGAAGTGCTCTCCATAATAGAACGTAAGGAAGGTGGGGGCTTTACAATAAAAACAAATAACGACGATAATGAATATTCTGGCATTGCTCTGATTCTTGCATTTGGCAAGACTCCAAGAGACTTGAATGTGAAAGGTGAAAAGGAGTTGAATGGAAGAGGAGTTTCATATTGTGCTATTTGTGATGGTCCTTTTTTCAAAAATAAAAAAGTTGCAATTGTTGGTGCTGGTGACCCAGCTTTAGAAGCAGCATTATATCTCAAAGGCCTAGCGTCACAACTGTATGTAATACATAGGACAGACAAACCAGTAGGTTCAGAAGAGTTGATTGACTTATTGCAAAATAAAGATAATAACAATAATAAGATTTCTTTCATTTCCAATTCTATTGTGAAAGCGATTAATGGTAGTTCAAAAGTTGAATCTATAACTCTCCATGATTCCAAAACCAAATCTGAATCAAAGTTAGAAGTAGAAGGAATATTTGTGGAGATGGGATATGTTGCAAGGACAGACATTGTCAAAGATCTAGTTAAATTAAATGGCAGCAAAGAAATAATTATTGACAAATATTGCGGCACTTCTACTAAAGGTGTATTTGCTGCAGGTGATGTTACAGATGTACCTTACAAACAGGCTATAATTTCTGCAGGTCAAGGAGCTATTTCAGCACTATCTGCATATAATTACCTTCAAAGACTAAAGGGAAAACCAGCTATTAGGGCTGACTGGAAATCAGTTGTGAACAAAAAAATAGGAGGACATAGTAAATGAGAAATAACCATTACTTGACTCAAAACTGTAAGTTAGTATTGTTCTGCATTGGTAGAACAAATATACAAAAATTGTTAGTTTTAACAGCAGTATTTCTTTGCTGCCGTCAATTTTTTACTATATCACAACTAAGCTTGGTGGTTATATACTTCGATTACTTCCTTAAGTCACATGTCTTTTCGCTTTGGAAAAAAAGATGGAGCCGTAGTACATTTTGTCACGGATAATATAACTGACAAAGATGAACTGGAAGAAATTCGTAAGATTGCCAATAGGCTTGATCGAGATGAAAAGGTCCTGTTTGTTGCAAAACAATCTAGAATGAAACCTGGTGGCTCTGCTTTGGCTACACCTAATATAGTTTTTGCAACTGACAAGCGTGTAATAATTAGAAATCCTACAATGCTGGGAATGCGCGAAAATATTGAGGATATTCCATATGACAAGATGACTGGTGTCAAACTAGAAAAAGGAGTTTTCTCATCTACAATTCTAATTAGGGCACTAGGACTGAGCGAAATGAGCCGAGTTAGCAAGCATAGCGGACTGATCGCTTGGGGACGAGGAGAAGATGGACAAATTGATGCTTTGCCAAAAGATAAGGGAGAACAGCTTTTTACAATTATCAGGGAAGGGATAGATGGAGCCAAGAAAGCAGCAACACCGTCTTCTACCACCATTGTTAACCCACAGCTATCAATAGCCGATGAATTGACGAAGCTAGCCACACTAAAACAACAAGGCATCATTTCCGAGATCGAGTTTTCCCAAATGAAGCAAGATTTGCTGAAGAAAATACAAGGATAATGACACGCGCACGTAGTGAAAACAAGAGTATGAGTGAGTAGCTTTGTCAGACACATATTCCTGTCAAGCATATAGCCCCAATAACAGGATTAACTCTAATGGCAGATGAATTGACACACTCAATCTATCCAATAGCATTAACAGGATAGGAGTAGAAGGAAAAGACACTCCTCCTCCTTTTCGGTTCTTCTTCAGACAATCCATGAATTAGCTTT
>CAYWRR010000043.1:0-12339 GCA_964460425.1 uncultured Nitrososphaera sp. | reverse complement strand
TACAAACAAGTCATCTCTTTCTAATAGCGATGTCTTCTGGATACAAAAAAGAACAAAATTGATAACAATTGTAATTCTAGTTTTTGGTATATGACTTCATTTTGGTATATGACTTCAACAAATTCATCAATACACTGGCAAAACACCTTGCATGATAGTCTAACGAACATAAATCGAGACCCGTAGGCACTAACAAAGATTTTTCAGTATTGTTAAGCAGAGTGCTATGCCCCTCATCCTTCTTTTTATAAATTCCACTATCATGCTCCTATTCCTTAAGGAAAAGTGCCGGATTACCAATTGTCATAACCTTTTTGCCGATACTATTTGTAAAAAATATCTCAATACACCTTCTATGAAATTGTCTCTCACAAGTGGTTTTTTATCGAACATCGAAGAACAAATCATAACATGAACTTCAATAGTGGTCGCTTTATTCTTTCTTCAGCCGCTACTCGAAAGAATAATAGACATTCGATGATGTGACAAAGAATAGTTTGAACGGAAAGGCGGGAATTAAATAGTACAAAGTGAAGAAAGTGCTCTTAGTTATAAGAGTGCCGCTACCGATCATAATACTTTTGATCTTCGGATTCAAGGACAAGTGCAACAAGCTATTAACTTAAGCAACCTTGCATATTGCCAAATCATGATCCTCGTATAACGATTTTACTTGAATATGGCTAACTATCCAAAGAAGAGATACAGATATACCTGTACAAATCTCTCTCTCCAAATGAAAATCATGCAAAATGACGCACAGGTAGCTGACAGTCTCAGGTTATTGATTTCATCTTCAAACAGCGCCACTTATATCGAAGCACGCTATCAGTCACGAGTGGCAAGTGAGGTCAATTTTATCAACGGTGAACTTGAAAGGATAAGAGTAGTGGAAAATGCTGGTTGTGGAATCAGGGTTCTGGTGGATGGCTGCTGGGGCTTTACAAGCACAAACAACATCTCGATTGTGGCCCTAAAGGAATCCCTGAGCCAGGCCGTATCGGCAGCACGCATACTTGCCCGGACTAAGAAGAACAAAGTCAAGGGACTCATTGAGTCTAAAATGATTACAGGCACTTTTAGGACTACAGGCAACAGCGACAACAACAATCTGTCAGATATCAGCATTGAGCAGAAAGTAAAAGTTACAAAGGAAGCAGAAAAGGAGGCTCGAAGGAACAGAGCGGTAAAGACGGCTTCTTGCACATACCGGGATACGCTTGATCACAAGGTCATCATGAACAGCGATGGTGCCGATGTTGAGATTTATGATTCGAAGCCAGAGTTCAGCATAACAGCAATAGCAATAAAGGCAAGTCAGAGTGCGACAGCCCATGAGGGTATCGGTATCACCGGCGGATGGGACAACCTTTTCAAAAAGAAGAGCCATGTAGAATACGCACGTACGGCATCAGCAAGGGCGGCGAAGCTCCTAGATGCTAGGCATGTTAGCGGCAAAAGGACCACAGTGATTCTGGATCCTGCTATGGTGGGGCTCCTGTCCCATGAGGCAATCGGTCACACCGTCGAGGCAGATTTTGTGCTGTCTGGCTCAGTAGTAAAAGACAAGATAGGGAGCAAGGTAGCAAGTGATCTTGTCACACTGGTTGACAGCGGCAAGTCGGAAATAGCAAGCAATGCAGGTGGGACGATATTAGTCGATGATGAAGGCGTGGCTGCGGGGCGGACTGCAATAATTGAGAAGGGGATACTAAAATCGTTTCTGCATAACCGCGAGTCAGCCATGATATTTGGCACAGCTTCAACTGGCAATGCCCGGGCCTTCCAGTACAGTAACGAGCCGCTTATCAGAATGCGGAATACGTACATTGAGCCCTGCGGAGATAAGCTAGATGATATGGTTAGGGAAACTAAGCACGGATATATTATCAAGGGTGCGAGAAACGGACAAGCAGATGCAAATGGCGAATTCATGTTTGGCGCAGAAGAGGCATACTTCATAGAAAATGGCGAGGTGAAGGAGCTCCTCAGAGGTGCAAGCATCTCTGGCAATGCATTTGAGGTGCTCCAATCAGTCGACATGGTAGGTAATGAATTTCAATATGACATCGGCACTGGCTACTGTGGCAAGTATCAACCCGCCAAGGTTGATGGTGGCGGGCCGTACATTAGATGCACAGCAATAGTTGGAGGACTGCAAGAATGATTCTGGATCTTTTGCAATACGCGATAAAGCATGCTGAGGCTCTTGGAGCAAGTGACGTAGAAGCATATGGGGCTATCAACAACGAATCAGAGGTCTTCATAGAGAATAACGACGTCAAGCAAGCCAAATCGCAGAGGACAAGCTCTATAGGCGTTAGGGTAGTACTTGATGACTCGATTGGTTTTTGCTCTACCAACGATCTAGCCAAAAACAGAATAAGAGATGCTGCGGCTATAGCGATCAAGGTTGCGCATGCAAGTCCAAAGGATAGGCACAACATCCTTCCAGATAAGTCAAAGTCAAAGTCACTCAGCGGTATATATGATAGAAATTCTAACTCATTTCAGACATCAGATGCTGCAAGGATGGCAGCTGAGATGCTCAAATGTGCCAAATTGTATGACAACAGAGTAACAGTCGACAGCGGCAACTTTAGCGCCCAGGTGATCACACACGCACTTGCAAACTCTAACGGGATAGAGCTGAAAGAAAGGGCAAGCGTCTTTTCGTGGTCGATAATGGGCATGGCAATAGAAGACTCTGAAATCTCAAGCTTTGACTACCAAGTTGGCGGGTCGCATTATATCAAAGACATTGATGTGTGCAATACTGCAACCGAGTTTGCACAGACAGTAGTCAAGTCGCTTGGTACACGGAAGATAGAGGAAAGCTTCAAGGGAGAAATGCTGCTAACCCCCATGGCTGCAAATGAAATGATAGAGGAAGTAGTTGCGCATGCCATCAATTCGGACGCTGTGCAGAAAAAATCTAGCCACTTTGCGGGCAAGATAGGCAAACAGGTAGCATCGGATCTACTGACAGTAGAAGATGACGCAACTAATGTGGAGGGACTTAATGCGTCAAGTTTTGATAGAGAAGGTGTTTACCACCGTCGAAACATTGTAATAGAAAAGGGCATTCTCAAAAAGTTTCTATACAATACATACACAGCCAGTAAAGATCGAGTAAGGAGCACGGGCAACGCAGGCGGATCGACAAGTTCGCCGCCAACAGTGTCGACAACCAATTTTCTGGTAAACCCTATGAGATCAAACGTTGATACACTAGTGTCTGAAATAGATAAGGGTATAATAATAAACAGGTTTTCTGGCAATGTAAATCCGGTTAACGGTGATTTTTCGGGCGTTGTAAAAGGTGGCCAGCTAGTTATGAATGGCACCATAAAGCATGCAGTGAAGGAAGTCATGGTGGCTGGCAATGTCTTTGAGGCGCTACGTAGACTAAATGGTATATCAAGAGAGCGAAAAGTGATTTATGGCTCCATACTTCCCTACATGCGCATTGATGGCATCTCCTTTACTACAGGATGAGTAAGAAAAATAATGGAAGGAAAAGAAGAAAAATTTGATATTGCAGTAGTTGGTGGAGGGCCTGCAGGACTTTCAGCTGCATACGCTGCCGCGAAGAGTGGAGCAAAAGTAGTATTGTTTGAAAAGGATCAGTCTATCGCACACAACATCAGGACAAGCGGCGTAACTTGGATTTCTGAAATGGAGAGGCTTGGCATACCAAGCAAGTTTTACAACCCGATTCAGAATTACCGCTTCGTATCGCCTTCCAATGATGTCCTGATCAGAGGCAATGTCTCTAAATCATGTGTGCTTGACATTAGACGTACATACCAGCATCTTGCTTTTCTTGCAGCAAAGGAGGGCGTTCAATTGATGGTAAACAGCAATGTCATTGATATTATCAAAGATGATCACAGAGTGGCTGGTGTCAAGGCAAACACACCTAAGGGAAAGTTAACTGTGCGCTCAACATTAGTTATAGATGCAAGCGGCTTTAGCACATCTGTTGGACGCAAGGCTGGAGTGGCCGGCAGATGGAAGCGCTATGGAGTAGGCGCAGAATATGAATGCTATTGCGATGATATAGATAGCACTACATGGGTCCTCATGGTAGGGAAAAAGTATTCAGATGCTGGATATGCATGGCTATTTCCTCTCTCAACAAATAGGGTAAGAATCGGAGTAGGTATAGGCAGACCGGAATCAGATGCAGACCCTCTTGAAAAGTTGCACAAAATAATCGAAAAAAGGTTCAAGCCCCTTGATGCGGTCAGGATTGGGAAGATACAACCCCTAGAACTGCATTATGGATTTATACCAAACGAAGGCGTGAGGCGTAGTAGCATTGCTGATGGGCTGATAATGGTTGGCGACTCAGCTGGCCAATCAAATCCGGTAGTGCTAGAAGGCATACGGTACGCGATCGAGTTTGGAAGGCTTGCGGGGAAGGTTGGAGCCGACTCGCTTTCAGAGAACTCTGATAGGAAGTCTTTGCTGGAATATGAACGATCATGGAGGGCCAAGGCGGAGTCCAAGGTACACGCCGCTCTTAAGGTGCAGATGCGCTGGCTTGGATTGACTGACGAGGAATGGGACAAAGAGATTGAAATTCTACAGGATATGACAGTCCAAGAATTTTTGGACTTTATCAAAGCAGATTTTACCCGAGTCAATATGATGAAGCTTGCACTACACCATCCCAAGGCGGCTGCACGTCAATTGTTCGGCATGCTTATAAGGTTCTAATGTGAAAATATTCCAATAACGTATCGTTTAGTTTTTTGTACATGGAAGTTTAAGTCAATATATGATGATGGGTTATTTGTAGATGCTCTCATATCTCTTCATAGAATTTTACGATTATGCTATAGATTTCATAGAACCGAGGCATTCAATGACAGAGGATGGAATTATTCTCTTCTAAGGGCCACAATGGGAGATAGCCTTGACGCCTTCCATGCGGGATATATACCGGCGATAAGACTGAGACCAACAGATATACCCCATACAGTTGCCAAGTCTGAAGGAAGGAAGACAGGTGATATATTGGGTGGACCATTACCTGTATCACCTCCGTCAGGTTCTCCAGCTGAACCTATTCCCGCAGTCAACACATAGCCTCCGGCAATACCTACAAGCAGTCCACAAGTGGCTCCAAGGATACCTATCATTAAAGCTTCTGCCATGAAAAGGCTAAGGACATTACTATTCTGCGCTCCAATGGCCTTCATCGTGCCTATCTCCTTTGTCCTTTCCATTACTGACGTATAGAGAGTCGTAATGATTCCTACTGCTCCTACAAGAAGAGCCACAAGTGCAATTCCTAGTATGAAAACTGTGAACCCGCCTGTAAACTCCCTTATCGTTTCTAGTATAGCCTCTGGAGATGTGATGCCTATGTCATTTCCATACAGGTCCCTTATTTCCTCTTCGACGCTGTTCACAAAATCACCAGATTCAGCTGCTACCAAAAAGCTATCATACCTGCCGGATTTATGCATTAGAGCATTTCCCGCATCTTCATTAAATACAACTGCGTTATCGATTGTTGGATTACCAGTTGGCTTCATTATTCCTCTTACCACAAAGCTTCTAGACTCTTCTTGCTGGTTGCCATTTTCATCGACGAATGAATATGTGGCTCTCATCGTTTGACCTGAGGTTGCAAAAGGCGCATTCTCACCGGGGGGATAGGCTATCTGATCAGCTAAATAAATGGCAGAAGGATCATTTGAGCGCACTGCAGAACCATCTTCGAATTCAAGAGTCGGTGCTATGGTGTAGAGCTTGGCAGGATCAATAGAAAAAACAGTAGTAGAAAGAGTCTTGCCCGATGATTCTAACTCTACTTGACCTTGATAAGATGAGATCACATCACTTACAAAGGGAAGAGAGCGTATCCTACTCTCTACAGCGGCGTTTAGTGTGATCTTAGGAGTAGGTGGTGGACCCCCACCACCTCCAAAAGGACCAGAGGCTGACTCATCCTGCTGAGCACTTGACACAAACAGTATATTTGGAGCAAGCAAACTAAAGGATTCATCAATGAAGTTGCCAAAACCAGCACTAAGTCCGTTAAGTGCAACCATTAGACTGCTTCCCACTACAACCATGAGTATAGTAAGGATTGATCTTACTTTTCTATCCTTTAAAGCATCAAATGATAGTATAAAGATCTCCTGGATATTCATTTAGCAGGCAAGTCCTTCTCTTCTTTTCCATTGGTTCTTTGTTCTTGTTGGTCAAGACGTTGCAGGCACATAAAAACAGAAGATATTCGCGGAACTGGGATTGCCTTAAGCGACCAATCCAGCCTAATCCAGCCAAATACTAAAGTTCTTTGACTAATCAGTGGTTCAAAACCTCTTTTTCGATCGTTCCATCTTTAATGTAGATGGCTCTGTCAGTGGCTTCTGCAAGCTCTTGATTATGAGTTACCATAACAATAGTTCTCCTGTACTTTTGCGAAAGAATGCGGAGAAAGTTAAATACTTCATTTCCAGTCTTGGTGTCCAAATTGCCAGTGGGCTCGTCTGCAAGAATTATTGTGGGATTATTCATTAATGCTCGGGCTATTGCCAGGCGCTGCTGCTGCCCTCCGCTTAAATTGGAGGGTTTGAAATTGGCTTTATCTCCAATACCCAGCATTTCAAGAAGCTTTTTAGCGCGCCGAATTCGATTGCTGCGACTCATGCCTTTAATTATCGCAGGTAGCTCAACATTTCTTTGAACTGTAGTTCTGTTGATTAGATTGTAAGACTGGAAAACAAAGCCAATCATTCTGTTTCGCATAGTTGCAATTTCAGAATCACTCAATGAGAAAATATCGACACCTCCAATGAAAACTCTTCCAGAAGTTGGCCTATCCAAGGCGCCAATCATGTTCAAAAGGGTCGATTTACCGCTCCCGGAAGGTCCAACAATGGCTACAAACTCGCCTTTGTTTATCTTGAAAGTGACATCTCTTAATGCTATCACTCTTCCAGCTGCTGAATCATATATTTTGAATATTTTCTCTACGTGCATTGCTACATTTTCCTCGCTTTTGGCCTCATGCTGGTAGAAAGAGTGAATTCTTTTCTTGTCGACTTCCTTGCTCATCAGAACATGTTAAGATCGCCTTAACTGATATATAGACATGGTGTAAAAAGCTGCCTATCGAGCACAATATAGGCTTTTATTGCCTTTTAGAATAAGATTGGTCGGTGAATTTTTCAAGAGACTTTGCACGTAATTTGCTAGTGATGCATGCAATAATAACTAGCAAATGTAATCATTATTCTGCGTGCATTCTGGCTTGTATTATCCTTTTGCTCTCTGGACCCTTTCAATATTTTTATTCAATGAATCACTTATCATTTGATAACATCGCATACGGTCAAGAAGAAAATATTGAGATCGGGGATGGCCAAGTTAACATAGGACGCGGTCAAGAAGAAAATATTGAGATCGGGGATGGCCAAGTTAACATAGGACGCGGTCAAGAAGGAGATGCTGATGAGGAACAGTCTGAGGACAGTAGCAACGATGATGAGGACCATCCTCTTCCTCCACCAACAGAAGACACCAAAAGTGAGGATGATCAGCCTCTTCCTACACCAACAGAAGACACCAAAAGTGAGGATGATCAGCCTCTTCCTACACCAACAGAAGACACCAAAAGTGAGGATGATCAGCCTCTTCCTCAGCAGCAAGTGCAGCCTCCTCCTCCTCCTCAGCAGCAAGTGCAGCCCGACTTTACTACTTCCACCACTCCACCAACAGAAGACGCCATAAGTGAGGATGATGCCTCGGATCAGTCAACCGGTCCTGTCAAGTTCGCATTTGTAGATTCGTTTTGGACCGACTATACTTCACTTGGAGGAGTCATAGCAAGCACATCCTCTGAAAGCACTACTGCGCAGGCATTACCGCCAGTAATAAAGCAGGAAGTAGAGCCTGGAGAAGGAGAAGCTATCCTAGCAGTCGTCCTTAGAAACAAAGGCTTTGCAGACGCAACGAGCATCAGCGGTTCACTTGATTTACCGTCTGGCTTCAGAGCCCTTATTACTCCAGAAGATGTAGACTCAGATACCGCTTTAGCAAGCTATAATGGAGTAGTAGCTGCGGGTCAGACCTTTACCCTTTACTTTCGCGTGGAAATAACACCAGAGTCTCATGTAGGCAGAGAATACGTGGGTGAACTAAAGATACGTTACTTTAAGGTATCCGAGCAGGAAGATGAAGATACGGAATCAACAACACTTGATATTCCATTCCGTCTAAGCGGCAAGGTTGTTCTGAGTACTGCTGCTGTTGTAACATCCTCTAGTACTAGCACGCAAGGCACAGAGTCCAACTTATCCTCTATTGTAAGTGCGAATGCTGGTGTTGTCAATCCATTAAGAATAGAGATCAGTAATGATGGATCAGCTATTGCTACAGGAGTTATAGTAAATGTGCTGTCATCTAGCACTATATCCTCTTCTACTGCTCAAGGCGGAGGAGATGGAAGCGGCGCCGATGGTGTTAGTAATGACAACAACAATGCGGAAAGTACAACCTCTACACTAGCACAGCAAGCTCTACCGTCATCATCCTCCTCTCCAGCCACAATGGTGATTGTTGGCTCGCCTACTTTTAACATTGGTCCTCTAGGCGCAAATGAAAAGAAGGAAATAGTGTCTACAATTTTTCCTGCAAATACAGCGGCTGGGACACTTACAACTTTGGACATCCAGCTATCATATAACGACGCATACGGCAATAAGAGGACTCTAAATCAAGTTCTAGGTATCCAGATATCCCCTGAATCACCCCAATCAGGTTTGAATGTTTTGCCTACTAGTTTGGCATCTCTGAACAGTCCGCTAGGATCTTCATTGTCTCCATTGACCCGCACTAGCCTTGGTACATCTTCGAACAATAATACGATGAGTGAAAGTGACATCGACAGTATTAGCAGCAGCACTACTACGAATTCGTCTTCAACTCAACCTCAATCTATCCAAATTACTGCAGGAAGTGTTGAGGATCTATCATTTGCCATCGCAAATAATAATGATCCAGGAGTTTCGATATCGGATGTTGTGGTATCTCTTACCTCCGAATCAAGCGAGGTGAGAATCCTAGGAGGATCGCGCTGGAACCTGCAAAGCATAGGAGCTGAGTCGCAGCAGGAGCTATCGACTCGGGTATATGCTTCGACTTCTCTGATCGGAAGCCCGGCGTTTTTTACAGTAACCATGCAATACATACGAAATGGCAATGAGCTGAGGACAGAGTCGTTCCAGCTCGGGGCAATAGTTGTCGGTGACATTAGGATAAGCGTAAACGATGTTTCAATTAGGTACATAGGAAGTACACCAAGCCTTGTGGGTAATCTCCTAAATGAAGGAAACACCCCAGCCCTATTTACAAAGATAGAACTGATTGGATCACCTACACAAGGAGGACTACAATTGTTGCGCCCAACTGTCTCTTCGCAATTTCTTGGAGACTTAGTAGTAAATTCTCCGCTTCCTTTCAATATCCCACTGGAGATCACGCAACAGAACATAGCCCAGGAGGGGACAGGCAACGACTATCCAATTTCAGTTAGAATTACCTATAGCGATGAGCTGAGAAATATCCATGAATTGGTGGTAAATGGAACAATTAGCCTTGAATCCATACAAGCAAGCACAGGACAGCAGACAGACCCATCCTCACAGCAAAATTCCATAGCCAACAATGGATTCGTGGATGCTTACTGGGTAGACAGCGTAGCAGCATCTTCTAGTTCTACTACTACTGCTACTTCTACTACTGGCAACTTGTCAAATGCCGCAGGAGGGTCAATAGCTTCAACTTTACCATCTGAAAGAGAGGTAGGCCCAGGTGAAGGACCCTCTTTTCTTGCAGTGGTCTTAAGCAATATAGCCTTTTCAGACATCACTGGTATAATTGGTTACCTGGTGCTTCCCGAAGGGTTTGCCGCTACAACAATACCAACTACTACAAGCGCTACTGATGATGCCTCTGCAAACATAGCTTCAAGCCAGACAGCGATTGCTAGTTTGAGCAACATAGTCAGGGCAGGCCAGACCTACACGCTATATTTCAGAGTGAACGTGCTAGAAACAGCACAAATAGGCTTTCATGAGGCTCTACTAAGGATCAATTACTTCAAGGTTCCAGAGCCTGAGCCGGGGACATATAGGGTTCAAACTATGACCGTGCCATTTGAACTTCCTGGCAAAGTTATATTTGATGCTGCAACAGACACAAATGATCTTGTTCCAGGCGAAGCCAATGAGGTAAGATTAACAATCAGGAACAGAGGCTCTGCAGATGCCCATAGTGTTATCATCAATATTAATGCCATAGGCGGCAGCATAATTACCAATAATGATGCTGTACCTGCTGATGGCACAACTAGTGACAATGGTTCCAGCAACAAAAGTGACTCTGGCACACAGGCCAATCAACGACAACAACTTTCTTCTGCTGCAGTAGCGAGTATAGGCGCTGGAACTTTCAATATCGGAACTATTCCGGCCAGTGGATCCGCTGAGATAGCTACGACTGTTTATCCATCCAGCTCAGCGGGCGGGACTTTGCAAAACCTAGACATTGAAATATTGTATAACGATGCAAACGGGAACAGACGGTCAACACCTCTTTCACTTGGGTACAGAGTGCTACCAACCCCACCAGAAGGTGGTTTGAGCGTGGCTCCATCTTCATTCCGCATGGTAGATCAAGTAGAAATTATTCTTGCTTCTACAATCACCGGCACCCCAACAACTGACAACGCTGCTAACAATTCAAGCAGTAATGGTTCCTCAGAAGTTATGATAATAGCAGGCAGGTCGCACGATCTGAATTTCAATATTACCAACAATAACAGAAACCCAATAACCGATCTTGTTGTTACGCTTGTTCCCAGATCAGAATCTCTAGAAATCGTTGGAGATTCTAGGTGGACATTACAAGAACTAAGCGCGCAGAGCAATGCCCGATTCTCAACGCGTGTATTTGCCTCTGAATCCCTTATTGGAAGCCCTGTTTCCTTCGAAGTCGGAGTGCAATACATCTCAGGCGATCAGGTGAAATCTGATTCTTTTTCACTAGGCGGAAATGTAGTAGGTGAGATAGAAATAGGTGTGAACGACGTCTCAGTCAGATATATCGGAGATGTTCCGAACCTTACTGGTAACCTCTTGAATCAGGGAAATACTGAGGCGTTGTTTACCACCATTGAGATTCAAACTAATCCAACATCAACAAATCAGACCAACCTAGTGCCGATAACATCCACACCCCAATACCTAGGGGATCTCGAAGATAATTCTCCGCTGCCATTTAGTATTCCTCTGGCAATTGGCATCGATGACGGCAACGGCAGCGGGAGCAGTGGTACCAGTAGCAGAAGTCTTGCAGCTGGAGATTATCCTGTTTCACTTAGAATTACATATAGCGATGAGCTGAGAAATCCGCAGGAAGTAATTCTAAATAGAACAGTCTCCTATAGCCCCCCACAGGAGGCAGAAGCAGCTCCTAACCAAGGGTTCCTTGGCTTTGGCTCATCTGCTGCTGATGGGAGCGGCACAATCAATAATTCTATTCTTTCGCTTGTGTTCATTTTTGGTGCTATAGTAGTGGCCGCTGTTGTTATTATCATAATAGTGAGGCGCAGGTCAAGAACAAAAAAGATTTCTAGACTTATGACCGGTCAAGAAGACGATGACAATTTTGAAGTATCTTCAGACGAATATCTAGGCTCTTCAAGTGAGGAGGAACCTTCAGACAAGAAGTAAAGCAATCAACAATTAATCATTGCAGCTAATATAATGCTCTGCTCATCTAAGGCAAGAAGATTATAGCTAGACACGTCTTGGCCTATCATCATTGTTATGATGTATAGAATCAGGACGCACCCAACTATGATTAGACATGATCTATAGGATTATTTTAGTTCTACAAGCTTCGACTGGCAGCAAGATGTTTAGAATCTATTGTAAAAAGGAGTCATATGGCAGCCTGGAAATGGGTTCAGAAATACTCTGGCATATCTGATACATTCAGGACAAACAAACGACCGCTTAAAGAAGAGATATTCATTGATGAAACATTTATTCATATAGAAGGTCGTGACTACTGGCTATGGATAGCGCGTATGAACCCAACCTGAGTGTCTGTTTAATGATGCACATTTGTCTGGGAGGAAGACCGATTTTATAGTATGTTACCAGGTTCTTAAACAACTTCGTAATAAGTATGGTAGGAAGCCTTATTCAGAGATGGAGCTAGATGGTACAATGATATTTCTAAAAGGTTGGTGAGGCTACAGCATAAGGTTTATGATACTGTACTGAAGAATATGATGGAGACTCATTC
>CAYWRR010000042.1:0-12437 GCA_964460425.1 uncultured Nitrososphaera sp. | reverse complement strand
TTATCCAAACCAGTCAGTAATTTTTCGGCATATTCATTTATTTTGAGAACCCATGGGATAAATGATTCATTCTTACTGCTCTTTTCCTCTATTTCAAAACCTGAATTTTCCAAAAGCCTGCGGAAAGATTGTGCATTGTAGATCTTTTCCGCTGGTGGGTAGCGGTTATAATCATACGGATCAGCAATTATTATATCTGCATGAGGCTTAAGTAGCCAGTATATTGACGCCAGAAGCTTTTCCGGATCCACAAGCTCAAGAAGGTTCAATGCAAGTATCAGGTCAAACTTGCTGGGGTTGAATGGCGTATTCAGCAAGTCAGATACACAAAACTCAACATTTCCACGTTTTAATTCGTACATCTTTTTTCTAGCTTCGTGGATGAATGAAAAGGAGCTATCTATGCCAATTGCAAATGCATACTTTTGAGCAAGGAGCATAGTACTGTAGCCCATTGAACATGCCATGTCGAGTGCAACCCCATCCATCTTGGGGTTGATGCTATGCACTATCCTATTGTAAACTTCATTTGGCTTCACTCTCCACCGGAGCGACTTGAGCAGCCTATCTTCTACAGAATGCTCATACTGAGTCCACCTGTAAGGGATGAACCAGCTGCCCCCCTCTTCGTATCTGTCATTTGATGCAGAGCCCGGCGAAAGTCTTAATCCGCTCTCTTTCAAAAACTGCTTCATCACTCCTGTCCTGCTGTCCACAAGCCACTTTCCGTACATCTGCGGTCGGCCTGCAGCATAGGAAAAGAAGTCCTTGACTACTATTGCCACACCATGTATTATAGGGTATCTTGCGCCACACTCTTTGCATCTCAGAAATCCCTCCATACACTCGTTCGTCCCATCCATTTCAAGGCTCTCAAGGTGTAGGCGCAACTGCTTGTCGGTGTGTTGGAGACAGACTAGGTGATGCGCAAACTGGATCTTCATACTTGCATATCACAGGATCGCATTCGTATATATATGAAAGTCAGAGAAGACCGTCTTCATGCAGCTTGTCAAGCAATGGAGATAAAAAGTCGCGTACTTCCTTTTCACCTAGATTAAACGCTTCAACGATTATAAGAGCTATTGAAAGCATGTTGCGATCTTCCCTTGCAGTATACACAGCAGAATCTGCTATATTGAACGCTTCAGCATTGTAGTGCAACCACCCTTTCCACCTGTTAGTTCTCTCTGTGTTTGCTTGAAGTGAAGAAATAACATAGTCAATGTCTATTCCTTCATTGTTATCAAGCAGGTTCAGCTTTACCATCGGCAGCAAAAGTGTCCCTTCCTTGACTTGGGCGTGGATTCTATTCAGCTCAACAATAATTTCTTCATCTTTGGGCTCGATATCGCTGTATGCTGGGAACAGGTAACCTGCAAGGTTGCCATCCCAATCATAGATCTTGTAGAGTGTATCGTCATATTCTGCCTTCCACTTGTTACTGCCTCCTCCCCTGCCAAACAAATACAACTGATATCAGTACGCACGCCATTCTTACATATTTCTCTCTATAATACATCGCTAGTGATAATTACAAAAGGATTGAGAGTAGAGTTAAATAAAGACGCTTTGTTGACCGTTGACTTAAATTATCCCTAAGGCTTTAACCCATCCATGTCAGAACCACCACAACCATCACAAGAACAGACAACTCCCCGCAGAGAAGGACCCCATGACACAATATACATTGGCAAGAAACCGCTCATGACATATGTTACGTCAACTCTGATCCAGTTAGCCAACCAGCCATCAGTGACAATTAAGGCAAGGGGCCTGAGCATTGGACGAGCAGTAGACGTATCGCAGATCACGCTGAAGAGGATGGAAAATGCAGGATACAAGATAGGTGACGTAAGGATTGGATCTGAGACAGTCCAATCGGAGGACGGCAGGACGAGAAACGTCTCTACTATTGAAATCGAGATAAGGAAAAGCTAGGCCTGCTGTTTCTTTTACTTTTTATTATTATCTATTTCTTGTACTATTCAAGTTAAATCATGAGCACTACTGCCGTAGCCGCTGCTGCAATCTATCTTGTGCATCTAAACCCAATGACTAACGCTCACAAATCAATAATCTCAGGGCTCAAAAAGGACTATCGCGTCTACATTTTCCCAGTACGCTTTATTAGAGGCGGACAGGAGGTAAACACAAAGAGCCTCCCTTTTTCGTATCAGCTGCGGAAGCAGATGGTTGAATCTGTATTTGGTGACTCCGTCATAGTGCTTCCAGATTATGCTTTCTACGCGCCGTACAGCAAGTACATGCCGCCGCTTCTTTCGTCACGGTCATGGGAACTCCGCAACCAGATAATTACAAACATAAATGAGGAAAAGTTCGTGTCATACACTGGCGACAAGGCCGAGCGGCTTATGCTCAAGGCATACAGGCTCAACCCACTCAAAGCTGACAGGCTTGAAGTTTCTGCATCATCGATCAGGGCGAAGCTATATCGACAGGTGGTTGAAGGTAGTGACAGAGACGAAGAATGGCGCGAAAAAGTGCCAGAAACAGTAGCAGAAATCATCAAGAAGAACTGGAACATTGTGGACAAGTTTGCAAGAATGGAAGATAGCACGACAAGGGTGATGGGTATGAAATTCCCCAAGGAAGGCTACAAGTAGTTCAAGATTTTTATAAGCCAGCGAGGGATTGTGGCTTCATACATGAAGGAAAAAGGCGGCGAGTTTGTCTGGTTTGATGGCAAGCTCGTGAAATGGGAAGACGCCAGAGTTCCAATCTATACACATGCCCTCCATTACGGCACGGCGGTCTTTGAAGGGATACGTGCCTATGCAGCAAAGAACAACATCTATATTTTCCGGCTGGAAGACCACATGAAGCGACTTCACCGCTCTGCTAAGGTTTACTCAATTTCACTCAAATTTTCTGCTCGGGAACTTGCAAATGCTACGGTCGAGCTGTTGCAAGAGAACAAGGTTAAAGAGTCATGCTATATCCGCCCATTGGCATTTGTAGGCCTGCACGGTATTGACCTTAATGTGACAAAGGACTCGCCGACTCATACTGTTATAATCACATTTCCGTTTGCAAAATACTTTAAGGAGGAAGGCATCAGAGCATGTGTCTCTTCGTGGAGGCGCATACATGACAGTATGACTCCTCCACTTGCCAAAGCTGCAGGCAACTATCTCAATTCAATTCTGGCAACACAGGAGGGCAAGCGCAACGGTTATGACGAATCGATTCTGCTTGACTTGTACGGCAACGTAAGTGAAGCTTCTGGCGAAAATATTTTTGTTGTCCGGCATCAAAATATCTATACACCTTATTTCGCAGATTCAGCCCTTGAAGGGATAACGCGTGAAACTGTCATGATTATAGCAGAGGACTTGGGCTACAAGGTCATCGAGCGCCAGATAGCTAGGACTGAACTGTATATGGCTGACGAAATATTCCTTACCGGCACTGCAGCAGAGATAGTGCCAGTTACCAGTATAGATTGCCATCTTGTAGGTAGCGGAAAAGAAGGGCCATTGACAAGGGATATCCGTGAAATGTATGCCAAGATAGTTTCTGCTGAAGCTAAAGAATACATGGAGTGGTTGACCTCCGTATGGTAGGCACTACCAGCAGTAACACTAGAATTGCAATTATAGGTGTTGGCGGATGGGGCAAGAACCATGCAAGAGTGTTGAAGGAGCTTGATTGCCTGACAGCAGTATGTGATCTTGACTTTGCTAGGGCTAAGGAGATTGCAAGGAGGCATGACGCACAGGCATATTCTGCAATCGGCGATATGCTGGAAAAGGAACGGCTTGACGGATGTCTAGTGTGTACGCCTACTAATACACACACATCTGTGGCTAAGAAGGTTATAGAACACAGCGTTAACGTATTTGTTGAAAAGCCAATGTCATTCTCTTCCAAAGAATGCGAAGAAATGACACAGATGGCGGAAAAGAAAAAGCTAATTCTAACATCTGGCTACGTCGAACGATTTAATCCTGCTGTTAGCGACACTCGCAAGCTCGTAGAGGGCAAGATGTATGGCGACCCTATGATGATTGAGTTCCACAGGGAAAATAGGATGCCGCCACATATCACAGATGTAGGGATAATATATGATACATCAGTGCATGACATTGATGCGGCGATATTTCTCTTTGGGAGCCCTCCGCACGTCATATTCGCACGTGCTGGCAAACGCTTTCATACACATGAGGACTTTGCAACTATCATGCTTGGCTTCGAAGGGCAAAAAGTAGCTATAATCGCATCCAACTGGCTTACTCCAAAAAAGGTGAGGACTTTTAGTGCCGTATGCACTGACGGTATTATTTCCGGTGATTTTTTAACACAGGAGATCAGAATAGACCATGCCGAAGCTACGATAGTGCCACGGCGGAAGTTCCAAGAGCCGCTAACATTAGAGCTAAAGAATTTTGTTGAATCCATAGAAGGTAAGGCAAAGATAGTCGTGACTGCTAAAGATGCAACAAATGTGACAAAGGTTGCAGAGGCAGCTATACTATCAAGCAATACCGGCTCCCCTGTGTATCTGGATCTGAAATGAACAGGTCGATGCTCGATATCCTTGCATGTCCCATAGATAAGCACTATCCGCTAGAGCTTTTCCAAATCATTTCAGAAGGTCAGACAGTGAAAGAGGGCATCCTATTTTGCACAAAGTGCAACCGCTACTATCCAATAATTGATGAGATCCCTATCATGCTACCAGACGAGCTTAGAGAAAGGCAAAAGGCCCAAGACATCGAGTTTTTGAGGAAATGGCAAAATAAGATCCCTGACAAAGTTATAAGGCAAGGAAATCCATGGCATTTGTGAAGAAATGAACAAGAACTATACCACATTGCCGGGTGTGACAAACTATGTTGACAAGAGTGCCAAGATCGGGAAGAATGTCAAGATATGGCACTTTGCGTACGTGGGGAAAGATGCTGAAATAGGAGACAATGTCATGATAGGTTCGCTGACGCATGTAGATTACAAGGTCAAAATAGGCGACAATACTAGAATTGAGGGATCAGTTTACGTTCCACCCCTCACAGTAATTGGTAAGAATGTTTTCATTGGGCCGGCAGCAGCATTCACAAACGATCCTTATCCAATGAGTCCCAAGATGGCTGGGGTAATAGTGGAGGATGGTGCCATAATAGGCGGAAGGTCTGTCTTCAAACCAGGTATTCGGGTAGGTAGGAACAGCGTGGTTGCAATGGCTGCGGTTGTGACAAAGGATGTACTGCCTGACACCGTGGTAATGGGTCATCCTGCTAGGCAGGCATACAGCCGTGCGGAATATGATAGAAAGAAGAAAGAGTGGGAGTCAAAGAAGTAATGAAGAGAGAGAAAAAAGCACCTGTAAACCAGCAAGATGATCTTACAATGGTTGTACATTCTTTACTTCTGGGTTTACCAGAAACTTAGGATTGGGCTCTTTTTTTTCTATTAGAACATCAAGCAAGTTTCTTGCTGCAACTTCTGCCATCTTGGAGCGTGTCTGATATGTGGCGCTTCCAATATGCGGGAGCAATACCACATTTTTTATTTTCAGAAGTGGATTTGACCGTGGCAGAGGTTCAGTTTCAAATACATCTAGACCAGCACCCGCAATCTGATTGCGCTCGAGGATTCTGACAAGATCTACCTCTTTTACCACCTGTCCTCTTGCTGTATTTATCAAGAACGCAGTCTTCTTCATAAACCTCAGTTTTGTCTTGTCTATCAGTTGGTGGCTGTCACTATTCAGAGTTGTATGAATTGACACAAAGTCACTCTGAGCAAGAAGCTCGTCGAGCTCTACATATGTTACTCTGAGCTCTGATTCGAGCTGATGGTTCCTCTTGCGATTATGGTAGAGGACTTTCATGTTAAATCCTCTTGCTCTGCGCGCCACTGCCGATCCGATCCTCCCAAGCCCAATTATGCCAAGGGTACTGCCGTAGACATTATATCCTAGCATCAGGTCTGGGCTCCATGCAATCTTCCATTTTTTGTTCTTGGTATATTCGTCTGCACTCACAATATTGCGTGCGCAGGCAAGGATAAGTCCAAATGCTAAGTCAGCTGTCGCTTCAGCAAGGATATCTGCAGTATAGGTAACATAGATACCCCTTGCAGTAGCTTCCTTGACATCGATGTGCTCAAAGCCTGTACTGTACGAGCTGATGACTTTGAGGTTTGGACCTGCTTTGTCCATCACGTGGGCATCAATACTGTCAGTCAGCGTACACAGAATGCCCGCCTTCCCAGCAACATTTTTCAATATCTCTTCCCTGCTTGGCGGGCGCGGCATTTTGTTCAGTGTTACTTGGCATTCCGTCGATAGGATAGAAAGGGCAGGCTCTAGCATCCTTCTTGTCACATAGACATTGTTCTCCTTCTTTCTCACGGCACCATTAGCACTATCTGCATTTACATTGTTATTTAATAATAATAGCCCGGCCCAGATTCGAACTGGGGTCAAGGGCTCCAAAGGCCCCTATGCTTGGCCACTACATTCAGCGGAAAAAGAATTTTTCCTCCACCGGGCTTCCGGGCGTAACTTCAACTATCTAGGACATACTTATAATCTTAAGGCACTAATCATTCTCTCTGTGGGGTCTTCCATCCTTCCAAGGATCCGCGCTGCCCTTTTCTTTTGCATCTGTATGTACCGTTCGTCAGAGATCATTTTTATGCCAAGCCTTACAAGCGATCTAGAGTTGACTGCTCTCTTGACTAATCTTGAGCTGACAAGGTATTTTTCAACATAAAATTGGATAGGTGCTATTGATATTGTAGGCTTGCCTAGGAGTGCTGCCTCCGTAGTCATTGTGCCGCCTGCCCCGACAAAAAGCTGTGTAGATTTTATAAGGGTGGTGCCGTCAACTACATCTCTTAACACCTGCACCTTGTTGCCATAGCATGATTCTATTTCTGCTATCTGGTCTTCGTATCTGCACAGCACTACAATGTTGGCTGCCTGCCATAATTTGTTTACAAAGCTATCGATCATTCTTGTTGTACTAATCTTCTTGTCTGCAATGTACGATGCCTTGCTTTCCTCGAGTCGAAGAAGGATCATCTTTTTCTCCTGCTTGACTTCCTGTATGCCATCATTATGGTGCTTGAGCCATGCTGCCGGATCAAGCGCTTTGTAGTGTACTATATTCTTCTTTGCTATGCCATAACCTGTCCATGCAGAGTATGGTATCACCCAAGGGCAACATAACTTGCTTGTCAAGGGTATCGTAAGCTTTGCAACAGCTTCTGCATGAGGCGAATCATTAAAGCCAATATGCCTGATCCCAAGACCAAAAGCTACCCGTGAGCCTTCTGGCGACGAAAATGTGACTGCTACATCGGGCTCAAACTGCTTTACGACTTCTGCCAGCTCGTACGTCCTGCGGGCACCTTCACGCAGCTTATTGTATCTATCAGCTCCACCGTGGCTTCCTACAAATGTAAGATCGAGCTTCTTGATCCTAGCAAGTTCAACTGCTTCTCTATATTTTCTTGAGGTGCAAAGAACCTCATGACCAGAATTGTGTAGCAAGTCGACTGCGCGCCTGAAAAACATCACCTGCTTTGGCGTCAAAATGTCAAACCAGACCTTCAAATATACAATGTAGCTGGAAACCTGTTGGAAAAACCTTTTGTAGACCACGTGAGGTATATACGGAGGGATGAAAGGGGGAGCTCACTCTACACTTTGAGTATTACGTCATCTTCTACTACTACTACTGCTTCTGTTGCGGTATATGGCTTGAGCACTGAAGGATATAGAATAGCTTCCTCGATAGCCATAAACGGCTCCAAGGTTTCATTAATCGATGAATCAGTCAGGATGGCCATTTTACTCAAGCCAGATATAGCAAGGACATACCCAAATGTAAGCTCGCTTATGGAGGATGAGCCTCTACTTGATCTACAGCCTATTGACATTGCGATAAGCAATGCCTCATACGTCTATTTTGCTCCCAGAATAAGAAAGGTCGGCCCAGACGTCAAAAGCGACGTTATGACAAAGTTCAAGGACGCCATCAAGGCGCTCAGGCGGGGTGCCTCTCTTATCTATATGCTTCCGACAGGGGTAGGTGGCAACAATGAAAACATTGCCCTTATAGAACACATGACAGGAATGACTGTTGAGAAGGATATATCATATTATTACCTCCCCCTAAGTACTATTACTACAGCCAATTCTGAGACTCTGATAGGGTCAGTAAAATCTAAACACGATAATCATATTTCCAAGATGCTCTACGAGCCAGACACTCGTCGCAGGTTGAAGTTTGTAGATGTCAATTCAGCCGAGCTGGTGCATGTCATAAAAACATTGAGCCACTACTCTGGGATGGCCAGCATCCTTGAAATCTGCAAAAAGGCCACTGACAACAATACCCTCAGTGAATTAATGCGCAGTATATTTGCTGACCTCTATATCGACGATGTGACAAGCGGACTATACGACCTCCGAATAATAGGATCGTCGCTTGATGGCACAGGGCCACTGATGTATCTCGTCAACGGTAGCATTAAGGGTGTAGATGGGTACGTCAAGTTTCTTATTGACCAAATACGGGCAACACTGAAAAAGCGCGACCTTAAGGCAAGCAGAACAAAAGTGGTAATAGCATGGACGCTTGACCCGCATGAAATGAGAGGGGACAGGATAGAACTGCTATCCTCATTTGAAACAAAGGTGAAAGACTATATTAGTGATGTAGAGCGGCACCAAGGGCAGACATTTGACCTATATCACACAGACAAGACAACTATCGTCATCGCGTGCTCTAAAACAGACTTTGAAAAAGTAATATCAAAGAATATGGCAAACCAGGACTTTATAGTCATAAAGGCAAACCCACTTTGCGAAACGGTGCAGGAATAATTAATTGCATTAGCAGCTATATATGAAATATGGCTAGCACTGGAGTCATAATCCTGTCAACGTTTCCAAACGAAGAGTTGGCCGCGCGGGTTGCCCACCAGGTAGTAAGCGCAAAGTTGTGTGCCTGTGTCAACTTCACCAAGATTCGGTCAATCTACTCTTGGCATGGAAGGGTAGAGGATCAGTATGAATTCATCGTACTTTTCAAAACAACTTCAAAATCAGTAAAAGAGCTCAAGGCTAAAATTGTAAGGCTTCATCCATACGAAGTGCCGGAGATAGTAGAGCTTAGAATGAGCAATGTATCGAAGCCCTATCTATCATGGCTCGCTGCAGAATCAACGTATCGCGTAGCGAAGAAGCGCCACAATGCCGCCAAGTGACGAGACACGCAGGCCAATATCTGTCGATGAGTCGACAGCAAATATCTTTGCACCATAGCTCTCAATCAAATTGAGTAGTTCGACTATCTCCTCTTCATTTACGGTCTTGAAGATGGAATCGGAGAATACCACTACCTCTATTGCCTTCAATGCAGCTGCATTTGATACTTCGTTCATACCTATCGCAAATTTTGCCTCCCCTCTGTTTACCATCAGCATTACCGTGTCTAACATTGAAGACACCTCAGCAAGTTTGCTTGTGCTCATGATCTGCTTCATTGCAGCTGAGCGCAGGAATACAAATATCCCATCCTCGCCTGCAACATCCATGCCCTCAACAATTTGCACCCTGTCCTTTAGGATGTACTGCCTACTCACCAATATATTGAAGAACCTACGTCTGCTTTCTCCTGGACCAAATATTATGACCTTGTCATTTTCACAAATTATTGAAGAAACAGTCTTGGCTATGTCTACAAAGTAACTCTCAATGTTAGGATTTTTCGTCTGATAGCGCTTGCCGCTTTGGCCAGAATAGATGTTTGGGATCACTTTAACATGCGTGCCAGACACCTTGGCAACAGCTGCTTCCTGCGTATCTATTGCTACTAGAATAAAGTTGGAGCTACTGACAGACCGCTTTAGCATCCTAATCTCAATATCCCGCCACCTTCTCCCCTTGTCTATTGTTGCCATGTCTCCTGCATTTATAGAAAGCGAGTGGTGAGTCCCTTTTGGTACCATATCGTTGTCTGTATCGGTGATGATGCCAGATATCCTAAGCCTATCAACTGCAGAGTCAAGCTTGCTATGCTCTACTTTGATAGCAACACGCACCTTGATACGTTCACCCTTATTAGGCCGGCCATATTCCTTTACCTGCTTGATTAGACGAGTACTGTCTGCAATGACGCGATCGCCCTTCTCTATGATACGGCGCAAGGTAAAGAGGTCATCTGAATCTTCCGGGATTATGAAAAAAGCATTGTTTGACGTGCCGCTTGGCTTTACTATCATACTGTCTTTTCGCTTGCAGTTACAGCAGAAGGCGATGGATCTTGGTCTTGCTGCTGTTGGTTTTGGATCAATTTCAAGTAGTTGTCAACCCATTCCTGCGTCAGTACACCTGACTCAACTAGGTTGACTAGGGCATTTGGCGATGCAAAGCCTTGTACCTTGCCTATTCGCCTACGGGTCTGCCTCCACTTCAGCTGAGTGTTGCCGCTCTTTGATGAATAAATGATGCCAAGGATTTCCTTTGCATTTACAAACGTCATCTCTCTTATTTTCTTTAGTGTAACCTTATCCGCAGCTTCGATATATATTGCTCCAGGACCCTCTTCGCGCTCTGGAAATACTTCATAATCGCGCAGATAACTTTCAGGTATGAAGGACCTGCAGGTGCTTATGATGATAAACTTTCTAAAGCTCTCCAGTGAAGCTGTAGTTTCTATTTTAACCAATGTATATATAAAAGCTATCAGCCATTTATCAAGTTTTGTGGGATGTAAGAGCGTGGACAAACTCCTCACTCAAGATCTCCTTCACCAAGTCAGTAGGGCTATCTAGTCATCGCTTGTCCACACTAAAAATGAGGGAATGTGAGAATAAAAATCTACGAACAGCACTTGCCCTTTGGAATTTCATGGCCGTGAGGACACTTCCGTGGGTGCTTCAAAAGCGTGCATAGTGCATCTGTGAACATATCCTTCATGTGATGTTCTATACCGCAGATCATTTCCTCGTCTACCTCTATTTTGAGAGCGTCCTTCATTAGGACCTCAAGCAGCCTGGTGTTTCGCATCATCTTCTTGCCAATGTGTTCTCCTTCAGTAGTCATTTCCACACTGCCTTTGCTGTAGCGCACAAATTGGGATATGTTCAACTTGCGGAGCATTTGTACAACAGATGGCTGAGTGACATTTAGAAGCTTGGCTATTGAGCTCACCTTAACTTCCTCGCCTCTTTCGCGGATATACCATATTGCTTTCAGGTACATCTCAATATGCTCAGACTCTGCTGTACCGACATACAGCTCTTCATCTTTGGTCAATTGCTGCTCTTTCCTCGCAACGACAGACTCCACAGCGCTATTCTGTTATCGCCAAACTGTATTAACCTTATCTACATTTGTATAACGCCGTTTTTACCTAGAATGTTTCTTCTCGCCAGCGTCTTCCCATAGGTACTGGAAGTAACCTTTTGCAAAGCCTGCAAGTCCTGCGTGGTCAGCCCAGATGGCTATCGGTTCAAAGCCACCGTTCTCACCAGTGCCTTCTCCAAGTAGTATCACAACATGTTTTGCATCGCCTATTATGCCGCCTCCAAAAAGACCATCTTTGAGCCTCACATCTGCTACCCTTGATAGTGTCTTAACCGTGTCAGGGCTTATCTTGGCCGATGCAAGGATGTTTATCTTGACTGCTCCCCTGTCGTGCAGGGTCCTGAGCTCCGGCTGGAGTGGCTTGGCTATATCCACCGCAACAAAAGGTAGCGCGACCAGCAGTTCTTGCTGCACATTCTGGATTATCTCATTTACTTTGGCGATTATGTTATAGACTCCTCTTGCTACCCATATCTCAGGCCTCTCCTTCATACCGCTTTTTGTATACATTGGCATCAACTCGTTTACGATAGTACTCTGACTCTCGCGAAAGTTGTTCTCGTGGCGCGTCCTCATGATTCCAAGAGCTGTAGAGGGAGATTTAGGGAAAAACTTTTGTGGCCTAGAGCTGCCCGACTCAAGCCATCCTTTCTCTTCCAGGCTGTTGAGGACTTCATAGATCTTCGAGTATGGAACCCCTGATTTTTTTGAGATGTCTGCAGCAGTCATAGAGCCTGTATCAAGCAGTGAAAGGTAAACACGTATCTCATAACCTGTCAAGCCAAGGTTTTCCATCGCCTTCCTCGACCTGTCGCTAATGCTCACTTCCTCTCAGACTGGGCAATATGGTATATTTTTTGCTTTTTAAATGTATGTGCGCTTTTCAGTAAAGTAACAACATCCCTGTCCGGTGGGTTTAAAAAGGTTAGCTCCTCTCAAAAAGAGAGCAGAGACCCACATTGTTACTTACTTCAATATGTGGAACTTGACCATTTTCTCGAAAATCATGCATGATTATAAACCTATTCATCACCGTAGGAATTAGTAAGTTAGCTTTATATCAAAGCGAAGATTGTGTCCAAAAGGTAGC
>CAYWRR010000041.1:0-12583 GCA_964460425.1 uncultured Nitrososphaera sp. | reverse complement strand
GAGTCCTTGAACAAGTTGCATGAGTGATAGCTTTGCAAGACGCAACATAGGATTATGGGAAACTACAAGAAAGAAAGATGGTGTCAATCGTAAGATCAATAACCATTTTGTTCTTCTAGCCTTTCTCAATGATAATAGGAGGTGCCTTCCTTCATGAAAGGTTCATTGCTAGATATCAGCAGTCTAACGATAAAGGGTCTTTCTAAGCTCATAGCTTCTCGTGAGATCTCATGTTTAGAAGTAGTTGAAGCAACCATTGAAAGGATAGAAAAATTGAATCCTAAACTTAATGCATTCATAACAGTACTTGGCGAATCTGCAAGAAGAGAAGCAAAGCATGCAGATTCACTTATCAAACAAGGAAAATACCTTGGACCTCTCCACGGGATTCCGATAAGTTTGAAAGATCTAATTTACATTAAAGGAGTAAGAAGCACTAGTGGATCAAAGATCCTTGCAGATTTTGTTCCTGATTACGATTCTACAATCACGAGAAAACTCAGAAGGGCAGGAGCAATAATAGTTGGTACGAATAACACACACGAATTTGCATGTGGAATTACCGGTATCAATCCGCATTATGGACCATCGAAGAACCCTTGGGATACTAATAGAATGTCTGGCGGTTCAAGCGGAGGTTCTGCTGCGGCAGTTAGCAGCGGAATATCTTTGGCATCAATTGGTACAGATACAAGTGGATCCATACGGGTGCCAGCCTCTCTGTGCGGCATCTTTGGTCTCAAACCAACTTACGGCAGGGTTAGCAAGCACGGTGTTATGCCTTTGGCTCCATCCATTGATCATGTGGGTCCATTAGCTAGAAGCGCTTGGGATATTGCTGCTTTACTTCAAGTAATAGCAGGCCATGATAAGATGGACATATCTTCTGCAAAGGTGTCAATTCCTGATTATTTGAAAGGGATTTCTTCTTCTGAAACAACAAACAATAACAATGACTTCTATGACAGCATTACAAAATTCAAGATTGGCATACCAAAGCAATTCTTCTTTGATGTGATTGAACCAAAAGTCATGGAAACATTTAGAGCCTTTGTAGATAGCCTTAATGGATGTGGAATAAGTACCAAATCAAATGTTGATGTAGATGGAACAGACAAGATATTTGAAACCTGGAGGGCTATACGACTAGGGGAATCGGCTGCTACTCATGATGAATGGATGATTTCAAGACATCAGGACTATGGAGAGGATGTGAGAAGAATGCTACAAAAAGGACAGGAAATAACAGCCGTGCATTATATCAATGCCCTTTACAAATGGAGACAAGAAATCAAAGACGCGTTTTTGAAAGCCATGTCTGGATACGACGCTTTGTTGGTTCCAACTACTATCATTCCTGCACCATTTTTGGATCAAAAGGAAGTCAATATTGAAGGCAAGACCATTGAGGTGTACTTTTCATTAAACAGGTTAACAACCGTGTTTGATATTACAGGTCTTCCTGCACTTAATATTCCAGGAGGATTGGTCGATTCTAAGCTACCTGTAGGGGTTCAGCTAGTTGGAAGACCATTTGATGAGGCACGCATGCTTAAGATTGCATATACATATGAACAGCATTACAGTTTATCTGAACAATTTATTCCGCCACCTATTACATAACATGATATGACACAGTCATTTGTAAATTACCTTTGCCTAACTGAAAAATTTTTACTTATTTTCAGCACCAATGGTATGGCTGCTATTGCTTGTATCTTATGATAATGATATTTCCTTCTCTCCTGTTCCTAATTCTAGCTTAAGGCTCTTTAGCAGCAAGCCTTTCTTTAGCGTCACGTTTATGTTTCCCATGTTAGTCATTGCCGATACTAAAGCCCTTTCTATCCAAAGTGGAATACCAGTGGCGTTCCTATCATTACCAATAGCAGTAAAATATGTGCTATCTGGCTCCTTATCCATCACCTTAACCTTTGGCACAAAATAGAAGGCCCTTGAACCACAGCAGCCAATTTTTTCAATATTGCGATAAATTACAAGGTTTGGTCTCGATATCCTCTTTTGCTTCTGAATATAATCTAGTGCATTCTGCGAAACAGTAACTTTCACTACTGGTATCACTATTAACTTACAGCTCTGTTTACTATAAGGTTTACCTTTTTACTGTTCAAGCAAAAATTGAGTAGTTTAACAATGATTATGGTAGTAAGAAGAACAATTAGTATATGTCATAAAGAGCTTTCTTTTGCAACCTTCTTCCTTTATTGTATTTTCTTGCGCTCAGAGATGGCTTGCGCAATATCAGATAAATAACACCAGTTCCTTGCCAGCAGACTTGACAGGTCTAATCCTGTAGGATCTTCGAAAAGGTCTTCGACATACAGCTTCAAATCTGGGGGCAGAGAGTACAGAATCACTATTGATGTGGACAGGTTTGACATTAGGAACAAGTCAACTACTACTCGTTCTTTGACATACGTGTTGAAATCGCCTGCTTTCGTTATCACATCCACTCTATGTACCCAGCAACTATTTGCATGCTAACTCTTGTCTCTCTGTATTGGAGTTCTCCGATACTAGGAATTTTCTCCGACACCGAGCTGGAGATGCTGGATACTCAGTATTCTCTGATACTAGATCGCTGTGCCATACTTGTGAATGATAAACATCCTAATACCCGTAGCCTTAGAGACCTATACTCGACCTGCAACAAGGCCATTATTCAGTTAGAGGGGTTTTGCAAAGAATATTACATAGCAACGTGTGAAGATGACAGCATTGAGCTTTATCTTACTGGAAACAAACCTAGGCTATAAGCCCTGAAAGACTTATCTGTAAATTGCCAATGGTATAAAAGGAGGGCCCAGAGGGTTCCGGCAGAAAAAAACTTCAAAAATTAGACTCGATACAATTAAAGGAGGGCCCAAGGGTCCCTGTGCTTTTAGAAGGGCTAAAGTGAAGGTTTCATTTAGGTAGGTAAGGGTAGCTAAAAAGTTTCGCTAAAACCTCTGAGAAGGGATTCAAATGCTTCGTTAAACGTAGTTTCATTCTGTCCATAATAGTGCACAGATGATATATACATCCAGACACACAAACTAGCAAAGAATAATGTTGGCAGGTTCTATACTATCTGTGCTTCCACAATATGGACAAAATTTCGGATGAGTTTTATGAACTGAAATGCTAATTAACTGAAACTTGGTCTTGCATGCATTACATGAAAAGGTCGCAGCTAGCATTTTTTATCCAGTATTTCTTAGCATAATCTTGCTTTTGAAGCTGCTGTCCTCTTAATAAGCTCAATAAGATACAATGAAATGTTGTTGTCATGCTTGATATTGCAATTAAGCTCGATTGCAAGTGTTGTACGTCTATAGCCAAGAAAAATTATTGTTCTCTTTCAAATTGATTAAAAAATTGAAGACTTCAGGTAACAAGGTTACGTCTCATAGGTAAATAAGGGTTAAAAAATTTCAGACTATGTACTCAATAATGAAAAGAACAACAAGTGTAAAGAAAAATCCAGATACGAAAACACAAGCCATTATAGCAATATTGGCTCTAGCAATAGCTTCTTTTGCTGTTATGACTTCAGTATGGCAAATTCCCCAAGCAACAGCTACTTCATTAGAAGAGATTAGGGCCAGTAGAGAGATATATGCCCCTATAGATCAAGTTTGGAGCATTGTTTCAAATATAGACAATGAGACAAAGTATTGGTCCACTTTCAAAGCCATAAAAAATATCAACAGGGCAGCTATCAACATGACAGCTAATATAACCGAAAGGGAAGTAACTCTAGAGGCGGGCCCCCAGGGAGAGACAATAACTTATCAATTTGTAACGGTGAATCCAGAACAATTTGTAGTGGAAACAAATATCACTGAAGGACCTGTGACAGGTACCAGATTACTCGCACTAAGCCCTTCGTCATCTAATACCAATGCAACAAGAATTGATGTATTGTGGAATGTAGATTTGTCTGGCATACCAATCTTTGGAAGGGGTTTTGCAAAAGATGGTATTATGAGAACAACAGAGGAAGCACTGAGTAATATCGCAGCAGCGGTCGAAGTAAGATAGTGACAACTATTCTTTTTTCTTTTTTCTCTTTTCTTTTACGTTTGGTTATGATAGTGCTACAATGGCTCGTTACTTATTCAATTCAAAGTTAGTGTCAACCTCTATTTATAAGCATGGTTACTAGATAATCGGAAAATATCTCCACCATCTCCACTACCTCTACTATTGTAAATTTGAGCGTGGATTTGGAGGTATTTGGTGGAGATACTTAGATGCAGGTGGGGATAATACCTGCACTTATCAGAGATAGCTCCACAGTTTTGCCTTGATTTTAAGTGTGATTTTCATTCATGGAGATGGTGGAGATATAGGAGGTATTCTCCGATGATGTTTCTTATCATGATAGAAGAAAAGTAAATCATAGTGATTTTTCTCTCTACAGATTTTTAGTAGACCCAGGTTCAGAGGAAAAAGTCATCAATTAGTAACCAAGGTATCTCTAGTATTGCCTGAGTTCTCTTCGGTTTGTTATAAGAAAAATAAAAAGAAAGGTCGTCATTTTACTGCCAAATTACATTCAAATTCTTACTTTGATTCTTCTGCCTTCAACATTTGTTTCATATGTCGGCTGGTCGTATGTCTTTATCTTGGATCCAATTTGAGCACTATGTGCAAATATCTTTTGCAAACTCTCCGGTAATGGTTCTGGAAACTTGGATGGGTCTAAAGTCATTGGCTCTGCTACCTTATTTCCTCTTGTAACATCAAATCTAGCACCATGCGCAGCGCATGTCACAACCTTCCCGTTCAGAGTACCCATCGAAAGTGGAGCATTCATGTGACTGCATCTATCGCAAACTGCATACATTTTGCCATCTCGTTCTATTGGCTTGACATGGCTCCAGCGTAAATAATTCCATGCTTCAAGACGTATACCAGACGATGTCATTGTATAAACTACAGCCTTGATTCTGCGATCTGGATACTCTACTACCCTACGGATCTCATAAAGCGTAGGTGCTCTATCGTCTGCAAACCTCCTTGCTTTTGGCAGACCTCTTGTGATTTTCCTCCATACTATGACAATGTCATTCATTTCACAAAATAGCTTGATTGCTTTGATATAATTCCTCAGGGTCGGAGGGCTTATCTCCCCATTTGCGACCCTCTCTTTCTGAACATTTGCAAAGCGCAGAACGCTTACAAACACCCAGTATGGTTGTTTCTTGCCCCTTTCTGTAAAGGTCTTAGCGCGCTCTTCCATTGTGCCTTCAGTGAAGCTAATGAAATCAAAAAATTTGGCTAGCCTTCCTCTATATTTTTCCCTAGTCATGGGAGCCTTCATTCCATAAAGGAATATTGACCAGGGATCCATCATCATTGTGGATGATGCTGTTTCCTCTTCCGTTTGCATCCTTTTTCCTATTTCACTCCTATTTTCACAAGAATCCTATTTTAGGAGTGATATCATAGCGGGCCCGTCGGGATTCGAACCCGAGACAGCCGGATTTCTTTCTATGATAGTTAAAAGTCCGGTACTCTACCTGGCTGAGCTACGGGCCCTGCGGTAAGTTACGCTGCTACACATAGCATAATTTAATGTTATATCAATGCTTTAGTATGATGAGATTACATCATTGGTATGCACCAATTCTCTATCGAGGACCACCATCACCTATATAGTTGCAATAACTGCATAGCTACATTTCACTGGCAAAAGAGCAGAGAGGCAGAAGCTATGCAGCCAGAGGCGAGATGGTTGTTGCTTGCTTGGCGGCCATCTGGCGCAAAAACATAGTAAGCAGCTTATCACAAATGCTTGGAGAATTCATCCTGATATCGGCAGTAGACAACTTGTTTGATGCAAAGAGAAAGATCATATCTTCAACTGTCAACAAGTTCTCCCTCATCATTCTTAGGAGGTCCAACTTAGGCGTGTGTAATAGCTCCATTTTTCTTGGACGTGTGAGCTCCATGGCTTGAGATTGGTGCATGCTCTAAAAAGCTTGTTGCTATGTAGTTCTCGATGTTCGCTCTATAGGACTGTATAGTAGTACAGCACCCTATAATAGGGCAAACACACGTGCAGGCGAGCCGGTTGCATCTCCTAGCTTAAGTGGGCTAATTATCAGAGTGAATGTAGAGCTACTTCTGTTGCTTCTGCTGCTTGTCACTCTATTTAGATTGCAAAGATTTTCAACAACTAGTATATTGCGCGAGAGCAGTATATTGTGGGCAGTGAACATGCTATCGGCTCCCGCGTCAATGCTAGGGCAGTCAATTGCAACGGCATTTACCATTTTTCTTACAAGATATCTTGCTGCTTGTTCTGATAGGCCAGGGTTTTCAGACATGTAATTCCTTCTGCCTGAGCGTTTTTCCCAACCAGTGGCAATAACCACTGCATCACCTTCTCTTATCTTACTGCCAAGGTCTTGCTCTTCTATTAGCTGATTGGCACTTTTTTCTGCTCTTATCAGAACTGCATTACAGACGAGCCTGTCCGCAGAGATCATGTCAATGCTTGCATGGCCGGGTTTGAAGTGACTTGGCGCGTCAACATGTGTACCAGTGTGCGTACTTATGAACATTACCTCAGAATCGTAGCCCTGGAGATCAAACTTGGACCATGGAATAAAGGATGGTTGAGGTGAGCCTGGATAGACCCTAATGGAAGGAGTTATCCTCATTGTTAGGTCAATTACTCTCATAGTTTTGAAACCAAGATGTTATTATTAACAACAACTATACTACCAATACTAATAATAGCACTGCGTAAAGATGCTAGGAAGATGCGATCTCCTTAATTACTCCGTACACTTAACCTGCATACCATATGCCGACAGCATACGTCCTTATCAATTGTGACTTGGGTTCTGAAGAGGAAATAATTCGAGAAATAAGAAAATTGCCGGAAGCCGTTGAAGTATCAGGTGTATATGGCGTTTATGACATAATCGCTAGAATAAGCTCAGATTCTATGGATAAACTAAGAGAAACAATAACTTGGCATGTTAGAAGAATAGATAAAGTACGCTCGACATTGACTATGATTGTAATTGAGGGCCAGGGCGAACAGTCAACAAAAAGATCTGATTATCGAAGCAGGCCCTTGACGTAGTTTGCTATAATTGATGCCTCTTCTTCGCTGTTAAAAAAGTGGGGAGCCGCTCTCACTACTTTCTTTCTGCCTCCAATGTCTCTAGCTGCAAGTATTATGCGGTTTTGCTCAAGCTGTTTTACCAATGTTGACGAGTCAGCCTTAGGTGGCATGAATGTGACGATAGACGAGCGCTTGCTTTCATCATCAGGACCATACATTTTGACTGCAGGGATCTTAGCTATTTCTTCACGAAGGACGCTGGCAACATTCATGTTCTTCTTCCTTATCCTCTCAAGTCCGATTCTAAGTATGTAGCGCAATGACGCTTCAAATCCTGCTGCTCCAGGAAAGTTACGAAAGCCGGCCTGAAGCCTGGCTGGCATATCCAAATACGCGAGTATGTTCTGTTCAGACAAAGTGGCAGACTCGCCGCCGATTTCAGGCGGCTCCAATATTTCGGATGCCTTCTTGCTACAATAGAACACACCTATGCCTGTCGGGCCGCAGAGCCACTTGAAGCCGGGGAATGCCATAAAATCACATCCGATCTTTTTAACATCAACTGAAATAGTGCCTGCACTCTGGGCTGCATCAACACAAAACAGGACGTCGTTTTCCTGTGCAACCCTGCCGACCTCTTCAACTGGCATTACTGCTCCGGTGTTGTAAAGCACATGGCTTAGGGTAATGAGCTTGGAACCTTTGACCAATTTTTCAAGCTGGCCAAGGTCAAAGTATCCATTTTCGTCTATCATAGCGAGTTCTCTCAATTGTACACCTTTTTTCTGGGACAGTGCAACCCACGGCAAATAGTTGGCATAGTGCTCATGCCTGCCACCTCTTAACACTATTGCATCACCAGTCTTCCAGTCCAGCCCGTTCCCCACCATGTTGAGGCCCTCAGTGGTACTTTGCACGAGCACTACTTCATCATGATTACAGTTGATCAGATGGGCTATCCTTGTACGCAACTCATCAATAAGCGACGTGATATAATCAGAGATGCTAGGTGAGTCAGGGCCGTCCTCTGCGCATGTGAGCATAAAGTCAGTCATTGCCTTGATGGTGGATAACGGTGTTGGAGCAATGGCTCCATTATTCATGTATATAGTCTTCTTTGTTATTGGATAGTCATCATCTCTTAACTGGCCGTAGTCAATTTCACTCACATTATATTCAACCTCCTGCAATAGAACAATAAGTGCACTCTAGCAAGGTATTGAGCAGGTGCGGCTTAAATACACTAATGTTTACCGACCCGTATGCCAAGCTCTGCTACATGGCCCATTTGACATCTCAGCTTGATAGAGTCATCTATATTGACCTTGATACCACATTTGCAGCATATTTCAATGCAGGGTTCTTGCGTACAAAAAGTGTCGACATCTATCTGCCATCGGAGGGCCGACTTGCTGCCATGACGAAAGATGTGCTTGGATCAATGGGCGATAGCTCGCTTGTAATTTTCGATTCTGTCAATAGCTTTTACAATCTGTTTCCGGTATGGCATAGGATAGGCAGTCTTAACCATCTGCTTTCTGTCTTGATAATGCTGTTTGTCCGGCGTGGAGTCGATGCAAATGTTCCAGTGCTTGTTACAAGCATGCTTCGCTACAGAAAGGAAGGTGGCTGGGTTCAGTCGCCTGCAAGTCGCAGACTGCTCCAGCACAAGAGCGCAGTGAAACTAAGCGTGGACTGGCATAAAAGCGACTTGGTACTCAAAATAGTACAACATGAATCGATTGAAGCGGGTAAGATATTTGTATACAAGTGCAATCCTATCACAGTTTGACTCCTACAAGTATGAATCCCAGCATAAGGGCAATTCCTAACACGCCAAATCCTGCTATCAGCAGCGCCTTCTGTACCTTTGGGTTTGCCGACCTTCCCGAATGGTATAGCATGAAGGCGCCTGCCATGCCCATGAAGAGAATTAGTGTAACGACTACGGTCTCGCCAACAGTTTGAGCAGAGCGCGATGGAATCATGAATCTGTTGATACCCCTGCCCTCAATCAGAGCATTTATTATGCCTGAGGCGAGCACAAAGAATGTAGTCAAGTACGCTACAGCGACTATCCACACAACTTTAGAAGGGGTCGTAAGCATGATGTTGTTATAACTCTTAAAATCTGACTATAAATAAACCTTCCATGAATGCAACTATTACCAAATGCACTGCCTGCCACCGAAAAGCCTTGTCAGGCAACAAATATTGCCTGTACCACAAACAAGCATTTGATAGCATGATCACTCACTACAAAGCATGGGTTAACGCATATGGTAGGATATCATGGGAAGAATTTTTGACCAAATTATTGAGCATGCAAGAAACAGGTAGCTGGATAAAAGAAGTGATTGAGAGGGAATTAAAAAAGTGATTGAAGAGAGAAGCGTTGGAGGAGGGCTTACTACATTTCCATTCCGCCCATTCCGCCCATTCCGCCCATTCCGCCCATTCCGCCGCCTGGCGGTCCTGGTGGTCCTCCGCCTGCTGACTTGCTTGAGGCTATAACATCGTCGATCCTCAGGAGCATCGATGCGGCTTCTGTGGCGGACTTGATTATTTGTTCCTTCACCACAAGCGGCTCTACTATGTCCAACTTGCTTATATCGGTAACCTTGGCGTTCCGTACGTCGACGCCTGTCCACTTGCTGCCCTTGCTCTGCTTTGAGCGAAGCTCTGTGAGTGTGTCAATAGGATCCATGCCAGCGTTCTCTGCAAGAGACAGGGGTATCACTTCCAAGGCTTCTGCAAATCTCTCCGCAGCAATCTGCTCCCTGCCGGAGAGTGTGCTTGTCCATTCCCTAAGCTTTGATGCGGTATAGGCCTCAGGGGCCCCACCACCTGCAACTATGGCAGGCTTTTCAAGGACGTCCTTTGACACCATCAGTGCGTCATGCACTGATCTCTCAGCCTCATCTACAACTCTCTGGGAGCCGCCTCTTATGAGGATGGTTACAGACTTGGGATGTTTGCATCCCTCAACGAATACCCACTTGTCAGTTTCAATTTTTCTTTCTTCAACCACGTCGGCACTTCCAAGGTCTTTGGCTGAAAGATCATCAAGGTTATTGACAATCCTTGCACCAGTTGCCCTTGCCATCTTTGTCATGTCTGATTCCTTGACACGCCTTACTGTCAAAATACCTGCTTTTGCAAGATAGTGCTGCGCAATATCGTCAATTCCCTTCTGGCACACAACCACGTTAGCACCGCACTCGATGATCTTGTCAACCATCGACTTGAGCATTCTATTTTCCTCTTCAAGGAACATCTTCATCTGGTCAGGCGAATTGATGTTTATCTTGGCGTCAAACTCAGTCTTCTCAATCTCAAGAGCAGAGTTGATGAGGGCAATCTTGGCTTTTTCTATCCTCTTTGGCATGCCGCCATGCACAACTTCCTTGTCCAAGACGATTCCCTTAACCAATTTAGTATCGTGTAGACTACCACCAGCCTTCTTTTCTACCTTGACATCATCAATATCGAGTCTAAAACCAGAGTCAGTCTTTTCAGATACTGCAAGGGCCGCATCAACTACTATCTGAGCAAGATCCTCGGACTCTCCTGACACTAGCTTTGTTTGCATTGCTGTCTTGGCTATTCTTATTAGCTCTTGCTTTTCATTGCCTGCAATCTTGTGTGCGATATTGTTTAATACTTCAATAGCCTTCGTCGCAGCCTTTCGGTAGCCGTCAACAATGACCGTAGGGTGGACATCCTTACTGACCAGCTCTTCAGCCTTTTCGATGAGCGCGCCAGCAAGCACCACCACAGAGGTTGTGCCATCTCCCACCTCATTGTCTGTAGCCTTGCTAATCTCTACCATCATCTTGGCTGCTGGATGCTGAACATCTATCTCTTTGAGAATTGTAGCACCGTCATTTGTTATCGTTACATCACCAAGAGTGTCGACAAGCATCTTGTCCATTCCTCTTGGGCCAAGTGAGCTTCTAACGATTTCAGCAATCAGCTTTGCAGCAGTGATATTGTTCTTTTGGGCATCTCGGCCTTTGGTCTGAGCTGTACCTTCCTTTAGAATTAACACTGGGACGCCTCCAGCTGAACCCTGTTGTATTGACATTTTTCACATTTCTCCTAAAATTGTAAATGAGGGACTGCCCGGGATATTTTAAATTTGCTGTAAGGTTATTATATGCTAATTTTTTGCAAGCCTGATGCGAGCTATCCCATTAACATACTGAATGTCCTTTACTATAGGGTTAACCGCGGTGTCTGGCAGCTTTGCTAAGAGTTCATACTTTCTTGTTCCACGGGCAACTATCCTTACTTGCCGCGTTTCTGCTTCGTATCTTGCACTGATGTCAGAAGCATCTAGCACGCCGCGGATCTCGGTGATCACCTCGTAGTAGTCTGGGCCCTCTATCACTTCAGGCGTCGCAGGCATAATATCCTCGATTCGAGGCCGGACATTCCTGGCCATTGGATTTCGGAAGATCGGCTTGACTCGAACTTCCTTTGCGGCTTCTTTGTATTTTATTGAGTCAGGTAGTGCATTCCATGCAAGGCCAGTAAGAGCACCTGCAACAAAGCCGCCTATGTGGGCAAGATATGCAACGCCTGCTTCACCTGCAGGTCCCAGTTGGCCGATGATGGCAAAGATCAACTGCATTATGAACCAGAAGGGTATGTAGATCAGCACAGGTATACGAACTGTATAGATGAAGAATATTGCTATTATGGTAAGGATGGTAGCTCTTGGATACATGACAAGGTACGCGCCAAGGATGCCTGAAATTGCACCTGATGCACCGACTGCAGGTATCTCTCCCTGCCCAGTTGAAACAGCGTAAAAGCTGTGGGCGAGGGCTGCAGCTGCTCCCCATCCAAGATATATAAGGATGTACTTTATCCTTCCATACCTATCCTCAATGTTGTCGCCAAATACGAAAAGGAATACCATATTGCCGATGATATGGGCAATTCCTCCATGCATGAACATGGATGTAATGATCGTAGGCGCGCTACCAGGAAAGTCATTGATTAGCCTGCTTGGAACTGCACCATAGGTCATAAATACATCCTCGGTTGCACGGGGATCTGAGAAGAAGCTTGTGGTCGATGCCTCCCAGATAAAGACGATAACGTTTATGGCGATCATAGCATAATTCAGGTATGGCCTTCCATGCACACGTTCTGTATCGTCGTGTATTGGAAACATATTACCCGAGTCTACTACTTGTGGAACGTATTTACAAGAAATAAGCCTTTGTGCTACTAAAAGCCAAAGGGGTTCATATTGGGCATATCATCGCCTCCACTCTTTTCCCCATGGGCCTTCCTTTTATGGCGCTTCATTCTTTCCTTATCATCAAAGGTCATATTGCAGTGCTCGCACTTCGATACCTTTTGCTTGCTGCTGCCTCTTATTTTGCTAAAGAGATCCATCAGCTGCCGTCATCAGCATACAGGTTGATTAAAGTTGCTATTCTGCGATGTCTAAGATCTATCCACAGTATCTTAAAGAAGACG
>CAYWRR010000040.1:0-12641 GCA_964460425.1 uncultured Nitrososphaera sp. | reverse complement strand
TTCAAGTCATGCCATAGGCGTTTTGGAATTCTGCTCAGATAATTGTTCCAAGAATTACTTTAGTTCAGTTGTAAAATGAAAAATTTGGGAGAAAGCTCATAATTTTATTGATGGGCGAAAAAGGGTTAGACTTCAAATCTTACGCTCTCACATATATACTAGTTCGACATATCTACCTACTCTATGTCCAAATCTTTCTTACAAACTGAAGCTCATGAGCGGTCTTATTTAATAGAGGAGCTCGAATCTTTAGGTTTTCAGTCAGCTAGGCTAAACGAGCTCAATGATAATGGAGAGTTACAAAATTTAGTAAAATGCATCAAGGAAGGTCTTTTGCATCAGTACGATCAGGATTATAAAGACCGCTCAAGTAAATGGGAATAGTAGTGTATAGGCATATATTGTGGATTGCATACTGACCGACCAATAATCATGATAGCGTAGCAATTATACTATTGGCATAAACAATGCTTTATCTTACCTTACTGCGATGACTTCTTTGCTATATATTTTGCAATATTTTGCTATGACACTGACACCTTGGCGATAAACAAATGATGCATTTGGCTAGCATGGATGTGGCGGGTTAGGCAGTATTATTCTGTCTTTCCATACGTCGAATATTGGTAAAGGATTTGTTTTGTAATTAAAAAGAAGTTTTACTAGCATCTTCTCACTTTCCCAGCTTCTAAAAAGTGCGGTTACCAAAGACGCAGCAATTATAGGCGATTCAACAACCGTAGTTCTATGTCTTTTTTCTGTCATCCCTTATCAGTCTAGTCTTAGTCATAAGCACATACTAGTAATACTTTATTATTTTCCAATTGAGGGCTGCAATTGCCATAGTAAAGAGAAAAGCCATCTTTACATAGTCGCAGAATACTCACAAACAAGTTTGACATAAAGGTGCCACCTATAGGCATTGTAAAACTGATTGTTAGGACAGCACACAAGATCCATATCGAAGACAAAAGTAAGCAATTGGCAAGGCTGTGCTATTCTACCCCTTTCCACTCTTTTTTCTTCTATGATCTTCTGCTTCATACTGTCAATTAGTAATGTGCGCTTGACAAACAGCTGTCACAGTACCTCTGTATAATCGTCGCCCCTTCTAATTTGAATAATGCTTCACTTGTTGCTATTTTTCCACAACTGATGCAGAAGCCAGTCGACTTTTTTGTAGTGTGCACCGCAGATCTTGTCAGGTAAGGTCTTAGCACTATTATTATGCCACCATCTTCGCTATTTGCTTCACTGAATGCTCTTCTTCTTCAGATACAATCATTGTCAGACTTAATCTAATGTTGGGAATTGCACGGATTTTCCTTACTGATTTTGCTATATCCTCCCTTGATTCCACGCTCACCTTTGCAACTATGTCATAGACTCCAATCAATCCCACAGCTTCAGAAACACCAGAAATGTCAGTTATTTCATTGAGGATAGTAGGTTCTGTGCCAACGTCGCAATTCAAAAAGACAAAAGCATTTAACATATTCACTGTACAACCGCCTCGAGTATAAAAGGAAAAGGAAACTAACTAACATTTACTAGCTTTCAGTTCCAGGTTCTAAGTTATTGATATAGAATGATAGATATAAGTGCGCTTATTGATTTTTCAGTCACACATTCAATTTTTTGTATAAGGAAAAGTAATCTGGCAGTTTGCCATTCTATTCTAGTATGAGTTGCAGTGATTGGGCATGCAATGTGTCTCCTGGTATTTGTGTAGGATGTGATGCCCGAATATGCTCATTATGCTTGAGTGAGCCAGTTTATTGCAGGTGTGAAAACAAGCATAAGTGCTGTAGAGCCTAAATCAACTTACCAATTATTTCCAATTCTTGTTTCAATAACTTTCCTAACTTTTCTTAGTAGAGCTTTTAGCTGCGTTAGTACAGCTGATGCACTTCATGTTTAAGTAGCAGAGACAGACACACAGCTCCTATAAGAGATGGTTGACCTAATCTTTGGCCGTGGCATAACTGACCTTTTGCGTGAAATGCCGTTTTATGTTAGCATCCTTAAGAAAAAGACAGCGTACAGGCTTTTCCATATCAAGCAGCCAATGTATGGTTCTGTAGATGTCAACAATGCATGCAATCTGCACTGTTCTCACTGCTACTGGTAGCTCAACCGCAAGGAGGAGCAGCAGGACATGTCAGTTGAAGACTGGCACAAAATAATCAAAGAGGTTTTTAACAAGCAGCATATATCTTTGTTACAACGCTTGTAGGCGGCGAGCCAACATTGCGCCCTGACATTATTGAACTATTTTGTATAGAAATGCCCCGCAGAGTTTGCGTAGTCACAAATGCTACGTTCCCGCTTAAGCGCTACGATGGCCTGTACTTTTATTGGGTGTCAGTTGATGGAACAGAAAGAGTGCATGACAGCATAAGGGGTGAAGGGACATATGCAAAGACAAAGAAGAATATACTTGACTATATTGCAAGACCTGGAAGGAATGGAAAGCCTGCATGGAAGGATATCTGGATCACAATGACCATCAACTCACTAAATTACATGACTGTCAAGGACTTGGTGGAGGATTGTAGAGGAAAAGTAAACAAAATAGGCTTCCAATTCCATACACCTTTTGCCAAGGGCGACCCGCTTTGGCTGCCATATGGAGAGAAGAGAAACGATGTAGTCGACAAGCTAATTGAGCTAAAGAAGAAGTATCCAGACTTCGTAATCAATCCTGTCAAGCAAACCGCTCTAATGAAAGGTAATTGGGGCGGTATTGGAACAACAGCTGTAGATTGTCCATCGTGGGCTATACTGTCACTTGACCATAGGGGAAGGGTAAAGCAGCCATGCTGTATTGGAAGCGCAGATCCAAAGAGTATGAAGCCAATTTGTGAGGATTGTGGTCTTGGATGCTATTCTATACTTGTAGCACAAGGAATATGAGGAAACTAATATCCTCTAGAATTACTCCATTTGCAGCAATAACTAGTGGAGTAACTTTATGTCCATGAATCCGATGAGTTGGAGGTTACGTTATCTAATGGATCTCAATTCTATATTCCTCATTGCGTGATTATTCGGTTCTGTCACGACGCGCCTTTTGTTGTAAATATCAGTTAGACATGATAAATGCATCCAACAAATAACCAAAGGAAAACAATGACCCACCTGATTCAGATAAGAGCGACAATGTATTTAACATAAAAAAGAAGCTAGATGGCTTCAGCCAATATTTTCTCTTGTAATCTCTCTGCTTCCGGACACTTTGGGTTGATCATTTGTGCAGTGTAATTGATATAAAACCTGGGCTCGGGGGAATCCGGTAGAAAAACATTCAGAAAATAGATCCGATGGATGATGGTAGCCCGGAATGACAATTCCTGTCAGTTGCCGGTTATTATGTATTAGTAATAGATACTCTGCTTTTGGTAGGGATTCATCTAAATCTGCAACGATATCGTCAGTTAGGCCGCCAAACGCCTGCAAGGATAACAATAGCGCGCCTCTTCAAATCTTTATTATCAACTCTCCTCTAGGTATTTTGAAAATATGCTCGGTGATCAAATTTACGAAGGTAGAGGAAAGGTAACAGGCGTAAGAGTCATTGAAATAGAAGGTCCAAATGGCATAAAGACAGAGACATCATATACCATGCAGAGCAAGCTGAAGGCAATAGATGTGACAGAGACTGGCACTTTCACAGCTGTTATGCGGTCTGACAATAAACAATATGTAGAAGATAAAACAATTATTGTGGCACAGGATGGAAGTAGTACTGGTACAATAAAATCTTGGGGAATTGGCCAAGCTACAGGACCAGGAAAATCAAGCTTTAAAGGATTTGCTATCATGGGTCCATCAAATACTGGAAAACTTGCAGCCTTTAACAATATCACAGTTGTCTTAGAGACAGAAGTTGAAGGTGAAAATCTTTCAGCTAAAGGTTGGGAATGGAAGTAAAAGAACGGTAGAAGAAGGGTTATGATCTATCTATCCCTCCTTTCTGTTACAGCGGCTTACACCATTAGAATATGGGAATAGAAGGGTGGAACTATTCCATTTGAAACAACAACTAACTAACTCTAATGGGAAATGAAAGAAGCCTGGGTTCTTTTCTTTTCTTATTTACTTTAGCATACCATGCTATGAAGAATCTGCTGAAATAGAAGATACAGAAATGTCAAATTCCTCCTCCAAGTACCGCTTATATTCCAGTGCTGTAATGAACATAAAGAAACATTGGGTCCACTTTTTGAACGTTTTCCTAACGGGCCCGGGGGGATTCGAACCCCCGACCTAACGCTTAGGAGGCGTTCGCTCTATCCATGCTGAGCTACGAGCCCATCTGTTGTTGAACCTTTGCAGCGCCAATTTAAAACATTCGTCTACTTAGGCACAAGTACAATGATCTGAGGTTTCCTATCGAGTCGGAATTCTGGGTCACGCCAATCACTTGGAAAATATGTCTTCCCTACATTCGAAGTAAGTTGGAAACCAGCTTCATTTGCAGTCAATACCAGCTCTTTGGACAGCTTACTGTCCTTTTCCATATCGGTCAAAATCCGGACCCTGCCACCGTTCACAAGTTTCTTTGATATTATCCCAAGCATTGCTCGGAATGAGCTTTTTCCTTTAATTGTAGCTACCGGCACATAATACTCAGGCAACACAATAAAGAAGTTGTCAATCGATCTGTCAAAGATTGCAGGGAGTAATTTTTCAGCGTCCCCCCAGAAAGCAGAGGCATTCTGCGGATCCAACTCTGCAAACCTACTCTTTGCCTTGAAGACCTCATTTTGGTCCTTACCTATGCCTATGAAATACTCAAAATAATTCTCGACTGCCATCGCTTGCAGCATTTCGCCCCGCCTCAAGCCTATTTCTATATTGACTTTGGCGTACATCCTTCTTGCACTGGCTATCGTCCTGTTAAGCTGCGTAGATGGGTTGCCTTCATGAAAGAACTGGTATATGAGACTCCACCGCAGACGGAATACGTATGGAAAGTGCTTCATGTTGATTATCTGCCTAAAGGTTTCATTTTCTGAAAAATCTGTAAAGAAAGCGTCAGTCATTGGCACAGCTTCGAGTTTAGGAAGATTCAGCTCATCGTAAAGATTTGTAACTCTGTCCCAGGCCCTTACGGGGTCTGATCCCATATACGTCACTGCAAGGTCGGCAAGCCAGAGTATCTCTGCAAGCAACTTTACCTTTTTGGTATTTTCGCCTCTATCAGCTAATTGGTCAAGTATTTGCGCAAACATTTTCTGTGCTAGCCGTTGTTTGAAGAATGGAAAATCTGTCCTCCAGATGAGTGATTCGACTATCAGGCTTTCAACTGGGCTCCAATCAGTCTTAATGTATTCGGGGTGCGTCGTAGTAAACTCTGCAGGTGGTAATAGTGCAGTTTTAAATTCCCGGAAATAATTTTCAAATTCTTCTATGCCCATTGTAAAGTAAGCATCAAGAATTCTACTTCTTGAAAGCTCTTGCATAGTCCTGTTCACGCTTGGGCCTTTAGGTCCATCGCTAGAGACAAATGGTTGCACTGGATCGTAGTCATGCAGCAGCCCTGCAACAAGTGTAAGCTCGTAATCCTTCCATCCAAATTGGACCTCATTAAACTGCTTTGGGATCATATGAAGAGCCATGTAGGAGACTTCAAGAGAATGGTGGAAACTGTGGTACTCGCTTGCCCCTTCGCCAAGCCCAAGCCGGGCGTACGCATTCTTGAGAAAAGTTAATAGAAGGCGCAGCATATGGATTCTGCTCTCAGGTATGCCTCTTTCTGAGGCAAGCTCAAGCAGTGAGACTATGATCTCTTCGTCCTTGGCGTTTGCAAGGTTGGCGTTCGTCTCGTCAATTGTGCGCTCTTTTGCTCCAGGAAAGACCCTTACTACCTGACGGTAAACGAGCCTCAGCGGCAGGCTCTTGTTGAGGTATATACCAAAGGTCATACCCTTCCAGGGGTATCTAATCCTCTGTCTTTCCCACTCAGCTACCTCGTCAGATGCTGCTACAATCTTCTTGTTGAGATCGGTCACAAGCTCCCCCATCTGTTCACTTGCAATGACATCAACAAACCGACTTCGCTCTGTGTTCATGACAAACCACTGTGGGATCTTAACAACATAGACTTGGCGGCGCGATCTCATTTCTTCATGTATAGTCTTTCTTGCAGTCACCGCAACATTTCTTGGGCCGGTGTGGAACGGCAGGTCGCTGTCCTTGACCACCTTGAGTTTGATCTCTTTGCTTCCACCTTTGAGGCTTAAGAAGATGTGCCAGTACTTCCCCTTGTCCATCCATGGAGGTACTTGTGTTTCTTTGTCCCAGAAATCAACCGGACCAGAAGGGACAAAGCCTGATTCATATTCCTTTGTGATCGGATTGTAGGATTTGTATTCATATTCGCCTATCATGGGGTCTAACTTGCGGGCAGATATTCTGGCCTCCATCACTATTTCGATGGACTTCGTAAATTCTCGGTACGCCATAATGCCCCATATAGTGCCAAGAGAGCTAAATAAGGTGAAAATGCTGGCCAGTGTGTCAACTTCATTGTACACAAGGTATTGCGGGACAAGAGGTATTCCAAACCATCCAGTCGAAAGAAGCCCTGCAAAAGCAAGTGTGATAAAGAGGTACCTTGCTAAATTGTGATACTGCATACTAAAAAATAAATAGCAGCTGCTATGCAAGCAGCAATCGCAGTTTTCTCGTCCGCTGACGGTAGGTTCAAACTTCAACATTTTTCCTGCCGTTAATTATTATCGTTTTATCTTCGATTATATATTGTCTTCAGGCTGATTCACCGCTGAGTAATCCTCCTTCAGCTCTAGTCTTAGTTGAAATGTCTAGCTGTAGGCAGTACCAGATAGCGAGCGAGCGATAATAAAAACAAGTGTTCAATGTAAGCTCTCTCTAGCCAAGCTGTCTTTATCAAGAGTTTAGACATCCATAGTAGCTCAATACAGCGCGGATTTGGCTATATTATGTTCAATCAAAATCTCGAGCAAAATACGGCAGCATTTCGTACTTCATTCTCTACTTAGAGCGGCGGATCTTTTCTCTTGAGAAGATTGTATTGTACAACATTTTTTCTTGGTTCCACTCAATATTAGTCACACATCAAAGCTGTCTCTTTGGAGCAAATCGCATCAAACTAGATTGTAGACTGTACCCTTTGATGATATTACTGTTTGCCCTGTCCACATTTTCTTTGTAGAGGTCAATTCCTAGAAACTTGCGGCCAAGTGATGTTGCTACTATGCCGGTCGTCCCCCTCCCAGCAAATGGATCAAGCACATAATCGCCTACATCAGTTGCGAACCGGACTATGATCTTGACCAGTTCTTCTGGAAATATTGCAAAGTGCTCGTTTCCATAGTGTGCTCTTGTGGGAATCTCCCATACATTTGATGGATTCTTGCCACGAGGGTTGCAAACAGCAAATATTGGATAGTGCCTGTGATCACCTATCCTTCGGCGCGTCGCATGTCGTTTGAACTTGCGATAGCAGGTTGGGCAAAACTTTTCCGGATCGTATCCGTAGGCTCTGGCTATCTCTGATGTCCTTGGAAGCTGCGAAAGTGGAGTTAGAGGAGACGCATTATGAATGATGTTGGCTATGCGCATGATCTCTTTTTTGTCTGGATCTTTAGGTACATGCTGAACCATATTGGGAGGCGGCTCCTTGTTGCGCCCTTCAGCTGCCTCATTGCCCAGCACCCGTACCCGATCAAGGTTTGCATACGAGCGCCGGTTCTTTGAAAAGAACATGACATATTCGTAAGCCTGGGAAAGGTTGTTTCGGATGCTGCTGCTGATGTTGTTTTTCTTATACCAGATTATGTCTTCGCGGAAGACATAGCCAGATTGAACGAGCATATCTGCAAGACGATGGGGTAGCCGCAGCTTTTCTTGCTGCCTGCGTGCGTCTCCTATTACTATCCAGAGGCTGCCGTCCTCCGTAAGCAGGTCCTTGCATGCAGCAAATACCTGAGTCAGCGAATAAAGATACTCTTCTGCAGTCTGCTCCCTGCCGATTTCGTGATTGTCATCTCCATAATGCCTATGGCGATAATATGGAGGAGAAGTTATGACTGCGCGAAATTTGACACTAGTTAGACACTTGATTATTTGGTGAGCGTCACCTTGGATTATCCTAAAGGATTCGCCGTCCAAATACAGAATAAACGCCATCATGGTGGTTCTTAACCTTATCCCTTCTTAATGGAGAGCTAGACATATTCAAACTGATGTCTGTTTTACTGTCTTATCAGTAGTATTGATATATGGTCAAGGTACTTTTCCTAGTCATAATCGTCTTGTCACGGAGTACCACCGAATCTCGCTCTAGCATCCCTAGCATTTCCCCATAGGTTACAATTTCCTTATGGTATGCCTACATTAGTTAATTTCAGCAGGTGCTATAATGTCAGCTTTATAGAATTAAGATAAAGAGTTAGTTTCCACGTAAAGACGATCTACAACATATATTTGGGCAACAAATTTTTTCATTGTATGTTGGGCCGGTGGTCTAGCCTGGTTAGGATACCGCCTTGACATGGCGGGGACCGGGGGTTCAAATCCCCTCCGGCCCACTGATTTTCTTTATTTTCTTCTTCGCCTTCTAATAATAGTTAGAGATAGAGAAGAGAAGAAGATGAGAGGGAGGTGGTATACACAAAATATGGTATTTGGAAAAAAGAAAAGATATTTCCACAGTATAAACCATCACCACCATTATCATCACAATCACAACTACAACAGCCAAATACTCAAGAACAACAAAACAAAATAAAATATTTTACAATAAAAGCAAAATCGATATTAGAATATAAGATATCAATAGATGACTTAGCAGAGCCCTAAGTCATCATTTAGTCGAGAAGGGAGAATATCGGAGAGATATGATATGTCATTAACATCCTGGCAAGACTGAACGGGTACAAAGTAGTATCATTATCAACTACACGCTTCTTTGCGTATGTGATAGTAGAGAAACAGTAACAGAAGAAGAAAGCGCACCTATAGGAGGATAACAACAATGAAGATGATGATTAAAGAGTAAGTCGGCTTTTCTTTCTCCCTCACTCTCTTCTCCTTTTCCTTTTCCTTCTCTTTTCTGCGCGTATGTAGGGATTATGGATGGCTAGATTGAGTTCGTTTATCCTAATTGGAGATAATCCTAACGATCCCAGTTCTGCCATATGATCTCTCATGGCCCTCTGGGCAAATGAAATTTGGACATACTACTGTATACATGGACCTATTTTATAGATGAAATAACAGATTGTTTCGAATAGCGATGTCACTTTAGCCAATAACAGAACCAAATTAATTACTATCCAATTTTTACAGTGGTGCTACGCTTGCCATCAGGACGTCCCAGGAGCACGTCCCGCGCAATTAGGGATAGGTTATTTCCTTGAATGATGGCGACGCTCTAACAAATTTGGCAATCTTGTGCCTAAGAAAAACTTCATGTTCTTTTCCACAGTCGTTACATCGAAGCCGAAGATTGCCAGAGATGCTCCTATATTTTGGTTTTATCACTTCGTCCTCCTCGATGCATTCCATCACATTTCCGCAATCACATGAAATCAAGTGTTTTGGCATTGAATATGCTTACACAGAAGAAGAATAAAAGCATAAGAACTAGAAGGTTTATACGCTCCTACTTTTATGTGGAACGGTAAGCAAAATAGACCGCATATATCGCATTTGCAGCTTAACGAGTTTCATGCTTGCCTTTAAATGAGTCTCTCCGACATTTGGGCTGCCTATAACATTTTGAAGTGGAATAGGCTATTGCTGCCTTTAGATGGTGTGTGTGAGCATCTAGAATTGATCGCTGTTGTATCTGCTTAACTCATTCATAACAATAGTCGGAATATTGAAAGCCAATTGGTTAAGTGCGATGGTTGTATAGATATGTCATGACACAAATAACATACAACAATGCTAATGCGGAAGAAAGGACAAAACAATTACGTAATGCAAAAGTCGAAGAATCAAGGATTCAAGAGTGGTCAAGAACACAATTTGAAAACCTTCCACAGCCTGTTCAGGAAAAGCTAAACGCGTCGGCATAGAGCCGGCTGCTTTTTCCTTTATAGCTTCCGTCAAGTCGCACAATGTAATTATCTACCTTGCATGTAAAGCTGCACAGTTGCAATTGTTGTTACTCTTTTTGGTTAATTACCTCAAAGATCTTTTTGGTCAGCTGGTAACTGCTATTATGACATTTACAAGCACACATTTTGGTGTTCTATAAATCATGTATCAGGGTCTTGATGATACCATCGCAGGAATAATACTTATTTTGAATGCAGTTATTGGAATTAGTCATAATGTCAAGTGATATCAACAAATTAAGTACGTTCCTGTTATTACGCTTAAGTGGTATTAACATCTGCCAGCGTTCTCGCTTCTTTATTCAAACCTTGGCTGCAGCGAGGACATTTTATAGGTGTCTCTAGGTTCTCCCTTATCCAGTTTGCCATCAAAGAATATGTTTACCTTAAAACTACTACTATGAATATATTCATGCACTATCCTCCGGACATATTTTTGGAGGAATTGGAGCTGGCTGTTAGATGGTCATAAAGCAAACAATATGTTATTAATGACAAGAGTAGTATCATCATTTAAGATTGCAAGCTATGCATGAGTTCTTGAGGGATAATCTAACACTCAAGTACGGAGAGTGCGAATCGTGTGGGAAGAGAAGTCAGTTTGCTTGTACAAGATGTGGCTTTTGCTGGAGCTGTCACTGGAAGCAAGAGCCTTATGCTGAAAATATTCCCCGATATTTGTTAAAATATGCAGTTGATTGGTCATAATTAATGAAACAAAAATTCCTCATAATTTAGGCGAATTGAAGCACATTACCATTTTTCTATCGTTGTTGCTATTTTACTTCCTTCTACGTTGGAATATGAGAACAATGAAATTCACGGGTTCGGTGGAGTGCAAGACAGATTTGACTTAATAATACCGCCCGTAAGAATAGCCGATATATCAAGGGGCTGGATATGCATAGGTTCAGGGTTATTTCCCACGGGAAGCGAGCATGTTTTGCTGGGCTCCAAACACATTGCAAGTCAAACCGGATGGTCATCATATGACTTGCTCAACAGGTAAGGATAACGCTATACTGAAAGAAATTTCACAGAAAAGGAGAGGAAAGTTTTATGCAGGGAGGAAGAACTGCATATTCGCCTCATTCTTCTTTTTCAGCATCTACTTCAAGTTCTTTGACTTCAAATCCTTGTTCTTTGATCGAGTTTATAATGGCAGATATTTTTTGCGTTGATAGAGCTATGTCGCTTGATCCTGTGCTGACTTCGAACTCCTTCTTTTGCTTTTAGTCCTTCTTGATCCATTGAATCAAGTACTGAAGAGATCTTTTTTGGAAATTGCATTGCACCACCATGTGATCCGACATCCATCTCAATACTGAATTCGCGTGCATCAAGCCCTTGTTGTTGTACAGCGTTTAGTATGGGGATAGTTTTTTCCGATAGCTGTGACCCGTTGGTCGAGCCTGTCTTAAATTCGATTTCTATTTATATTAACATGAAGTTTGTGCATTATAAGTTATAACAATTAGATCAATAGTATATGTGAAGTATATAGAAACACAAGTAATGCAAGTCTCTCTTATTGCCACCAATATTGATCGATTTCTTGTGACGTAGTTTGTAAAATTCTATTTTATAAGGATGAGCCTGCTCATCTATAATTTTGGTTAGATACCTGTCTGTCACTTCAAGATGAGTTGATACTATTTTAAAGCAAGGAGCAAGAGCAGTTCTCACGGTATCAAAGTCTTTGTCGATGGCTGCAAAAGTTGCTCAACACGTTTGGTGATAGAGACAAAAATGAAAGCAACTCCTATAGCTAGCAATATACCACCAGCTATATCTAGCGGGTAATGGTCTCTGACATACTCCCTCGAGTAGCATACTAGCGAAGCCTCTACTGCTAGCCCGACAGAGAGTGCCAATTTTTTGTACGACCCCCTCTATACGGCGGTAGCACGATACCCGCTCCGCTAGAAGCAATAACAGCTTGCCAATGTGAATGAACTATTACCGCAAAATCCCTTGGACGCAGTCACATTATTGTGGCATTGAGATATCAACTGTGAACAACGTAACAATAATGCCACCAAACACTACTAGTATGACCATAAATGCATATGTTTTTGTTACTATCTGTTAAGTTCGGCTGTGGAGAGAGCTTGATGTTGCAAAGGCAAGTAAGGTTTACAATAACTATTAATTCCTCTTGTATTTTGTCTTCATTCTTTGTTTCCCATAGACTGCGATTTTGAACTATAATTGAAAAGTTCAAGAGTAATGAAGTTTAAGCATAATTGAATGAATATTAATCCATCATACATCTTTGGCACTTCATTATTAGCTCACGCAGAGATACACTTACTGAAAGTAAAATGAAGTGCTAACTTCAAAAAATTCCCGGCAATATTGTTTGATCCGTTCTGCCATTACCAAATATCTCTCCTTCTTCACTTAAAAAACCCTAGCTATCAATAGGTGAGCGAGAACTAAATACTGAAATGCGGTTGTTGCCTGTATTAGCCACATACACATTACCCGACGACGAATCTACAGCTATGCCTTCAGGCGATGACA
>CAYWRR010000039.1:0-12674 GCA_964460425.1 uncultured Nitrososphaera sp. | reverse complement strand
ATCTGCTCAACCATGTTTCGCTGAATTACATTAAAAATTGTATTCGTCATTAGTACTTAGAAAGCAAATGACATAGTCCATCCTAGTACTCGACACAGCTCGGCTCCTTGAGCAATCATGGATGAAAAAATCTGGCTCATGCATTACCAGGTATTCTAAATGATTAAGTTCTAGTTATATTTCTGCGGTCACCACGCAAGGTCTTTACTTACCAATTTTCTCAATGATCCGCAGACTTTGATAAAGTCGTCGATGTTAGTATTACTCCGTATAATCCGATTCATCATTTAAATTTCAATTCATCATTTAGATTTGTAGTCATCCGATGCAATATTCAATGTTCGTCCAGCTTCTACATGTTCTTCAATTTGTTGTCTAGAACATATGAAAAATCTAATAAATTCCGTCTCTTGAAACAGATAGAGTTTCACTAATAAGGCATATGTCGCTATAATGTGATAGTACATGTACACAATCAAACACCCTCGTAATATAGTGAGGACAAGGACTAGAGTTCTAGGCTTATTTTTTGCAATTGTGCTTGCATTAGCGCTGCTTATGGCTACGCATATTTCAGGTAGCCAGATTCCTGCTGCCCAGGCACAAACTACTTCAGAAAATAATAGCCCACAGGCTCAAGAACCAGTACCCAGCATGAATGTTACTGAAACTGTAACTTATGCAGATGACACAAATAATCTCAAAAATGACTCAGCCACTCCTTCGACTGTTTCAACTTTCGGCATGGCTGTGACTAAGGTCAGACCAAACCAGTTGTCAGTAACTGTTGGAGTTGAGACCAATGCCACGACTGCACAGGAGGCTGTATTTCAAAACGCCAACTTGACAGCTCAGGTAATACTAGCAGTTAGAGGACTAGGTATTAATGAAAACCAGATAGAAACCAGCAGCTATTTCTTATCCCCGATTTATGAATATATACAACCTCCCCAACAATGCATAGAGATTTATCCTCCGCCGCCTGGATGTGAAACAAGGGAAGAAATTATTGGCTACCGCGCTACTAATACTGTGACAGCAACACTTGATATCGACGCAGATCTGAATGCTGGACAAGTAATAGATGCTGCAGTTGGAGCAGGTGCAAACCGTGTAGACTCAATCGTCTTCTTCATATCACAGGAAAGGCAACAGGAAATACGCGATAGTCTGATTAGGGACGCAATAGCAAATGCACGCCAAAGAGCAAACATCGCAGCAGAAGCTCTTTCAATGATAATATCCGGTGTTCAGAGCGTGACTCTGAATCCCGTCGACTTTCCAATATTTAGTGTTGGGCTCCGAGAAGGTGTAGTTGCAGAAGCGGCAGACAGCGTATCAGCTCCTACACAAATTCTGCCTGGGCAGCAAGAAGTCTCAACAACCGTAAGCATCATCTTTTATATAAGCACCGAAGGTTCAACAGATCAAGATACCTCATGAGCTGTAGCCGAGGAGGAGAAGAAGAATAACAAGAAGCAACTATAACACAAAATCATGGGTGTGGAAGTCTGTACCAGCATAAAGACCTGATAGTTGCAGTAGCGAACACGGAATATCGCAATGAGTTTCTGTGATGTACTATAATAATAGTAGGAGTGCTAGTCAGTCACATAATAGCTCGTCAAAAATATCAAATGGCAAACAAACTGCTTATTGCAGGGATGGATGGAAAAACTCCAATCCTGAAATTACTCTTTCTTTTTCTTTTGTCAGTTATTAAGGGTAAGAAAATCAAAAGAGATGAGTGTGGTCAGAAAATTTTAAGGAAGTTTTTAACAATCTATCTGAATAAGTGTACACTCTTAGCATTCATAATTTTCTTCACCTTTGATGATCTTGCTTTACCCATCTCGTACAGCATTTACCTGTAAGTCATTCGCCATATTTTATCAAACATATTGGCTTGTTGTAACCGATATATCTGCAACCGTACCAAAAGTCCCCTTCAAGAAGAGCTCGTAATAATAGGGCATTCGTGGCATAGTCTCTGCCATTGCTTCCATCATGGTATCTCTAAGTAGTGAGCTCTTTGTATAGTATTGTCTTAACTCATATGAACATAAATAAATGACAAGATCATCTTTGCAGAAATTTACCTCCGGAGGAGTTATCATTGGGTAATTTGGTTGAGGTAGTTGGAGAGAAAAGGACCTCTGCAATGACTCTATGTATTTTCCCATGTTTTGTCCAAAGCTTAAAGTTTGTATAGCTTTCTCAAAATCATGCTGGGATTTGAATTTTAGTCGATATATTACCAAAATCTCTTTAGGCTTTTCCATCTATTTCGATCACATTTTTATCATAGTGTCTTGAATAAATATGACTCTAATGCAATTATGACTATTATGCCGCTGTAGCTCTTAGTTCTTCAGTATTGCTAATTGCAAAGATGCAAGAATTTCAAGAAATGTAACATACTTCAAAATCAAAGGAGTTTGTCACAAGATGTGTGTACCTATATTGAAGATTGCTAGCGAAGCAGCCACTAGCAGGCTCAAAATAACTAGCAGACAGTATATATAGCGCGACTTAGCTCTTCATCAGTCTTTGCTTGAACGAAAGACCGTTTTGTCAGTATGAATAAGACAGCGATTGTCTGTATCGACAGTACAAGTAAAGGGAGTGAACAAGCGAGCAGCTGCAGGTTATTGTTTGAAGCGTTTCTGTCGAATGATTTGCAGAGTTCTGCAGTGTAATTGCTGTAAATCGACGACACAATTACGCTATGTAATTATTATTAACAAAGAAATAGAAATAAATGACAAAATAACATAATAACAATTCAGTTCAAGAGTAGGTGGAATCAGGATCATAATGAACAATAACAACAATTTTTTGATTTTTTCTCATGAACAAGATGTCGACGGTTTGTTCTTTGCAGCCGTCTTGAGGATGGTGTATCCCCATTCTGAGGTTATATTGACGAACTATGGCTTTCAAAATATGCTGACAGTAAAGAACAAGATTCTTTCTTTTACGCAATCACATAACTTAGGAACAATCATAATCTCAGATATTGGTATAAATTATGAAAGTTACCTGCCTGTGTATGAAGCTCTCATCACCTCAAAGCAAGGAGGTTTTTCAAATATATGGATAGACCACCATGTATGGCCGGAAGGAATGGAAAAAATCTTCCCCAATTTGCGAAATAGTGCTGTACTCTGAAACTGAAATGGCAAGGAATGGACTAAAGAAATGTGCCACCGAGCTTTGTATCGAACGGTTCTCGCCTGCTAGCGCCTATGCAAATACTCTTGGCTGTATTGCCCATAGAACAGAGTTTCCAGAGCCCATCAAGTTACCATTGCCTCCTTTGACAGGGCTAATTTCGTACTACGTTGGAAAAAAAGAACTCAATCACAAGCTCTGTAATTTTGGATAATGTATCTCTGGGCATCTTATGGAACACTGAGATGCAAGAGGATATGATTGAAGCATCTAGGCTAATAGATGAATCAATTGTAAGATTTATTAGGTCAATGGTCAATAAAGAATTAGATTTCAAGACTCCTGGTACAATTGAGCAGGTCAGAAATTTAAGAGTGGCAATCGCAAAGGCTGACTCGTTTATAAGCAGATCCGTTCTTCTTGGCAAGATTATTAATGAATACGAAATCGATCTGGCTATGGCATATACGCCCGATAGTAAATTAAGTGTAAGGTGAAGATGTGCCTTATCTGAGAAAGGTCCTAAAATAGATTGCAGCAAGATCGCTGCTGTGTTTCGCGAGAGCGGAGGGCACTCCGGAGCTGCAGTAGGATTCTTAGAGACCAATATTGGCCGAAATGGTGATGATGTGGCGATATTTGAGATTGAACTTGCCATCCAAAATTATTTTGAAAAATTACAACAGGATGATAATTAGCTGACCTAGACTTATAGTACCAAGGTACCAATGGAAAATATGATATTTAACCATGTGATCATCTGAAGGGCCTCACATATGTTGATAGTTGTATCACCGCCCTCATTCGTTAGATTTTTTCTAATGTCTTATCGAATAATTCTCACAATCACACTGTATTGCACACTGAATGCTTGTTCCTAGGATGATGCGATAGTTGTATGTAGAACTTTAGATATTCGGCATCAAGAATAACATTGTGCCTACAATAATATGTACCATAGGAAAATCATCTTAATTGTTTCGAGAACCCAAAAACCATCTAACTCTAAAAACGTATGATTTGCAGTATTCACTCAGAAACTGGCAGGGAACAATCATAGCAACAAGGGAGTGGCTATAGGTGCATGGAGAGAGGGGGCTTTCCATTTCATAGATAGCTCCCAAGTATTTAGCGAGAATTGAATGGGTCTTCCGAAAGTTAATGTCGATGCATGATTCCTGCACAATTGCACGAGTGCAGAGAAAAACTTTTCGATAGAGACAAACATCGTCATCGAGAAGCCTTAATTAGTTCCTAATTGATCTTTCAAAGATTCTTTTTCTATGTGAAGGATATTTGTGATATCATACCAGATCGATCCTATATAATGGAGAGATTCTTAATTATGATATTGTTTAATTCCTTACATGGAAGAAAGTACAACCAGCAAAAGAGAGAATCCTAATCAAACACCTCAAGATGATGACACGCAAGGAAAGACTGGGAGAGTTCTAAGCGAACAAGCAGGCGTTCAGGGTCAAAGAAAAGAAGTAAACGTGGAAAGCTATTCAAAAGTTGCCGCTATAGGACAAATCTTAAAAGATATGGATTTCCCAGCCAATAAGAATAGGATAATTTCCTTCTCAAGACAACAACAAAGTTCCGGAGCGAATAATAAGAACATAGAAAATAGAGAAGATATATTATCGTCCCTGGAAAACCTAGAGGAACGAGAATACAAGAATGTATCAGATGTGACCACAGCCCTAGGCATGGTACATTAAAGTCACCACAAATCTTTTTATTGGCATAGCATATACCTATATCTTCTTATTACATTTTATTCTATGTCTTGTTAAGTATTTACCAATGCAGATGTGTTATAGTTGTTGTTCTCTCACCTACCTGAGCTTCTTTCACCACGTCAAGATCTTCTGAAATTCCTCTCTCTGTTTATCCTGAAGAGAAGGTAAATTGGCGGCAGTGGCATATTATTATGACGTCAGCTTTGACCAATTATTATTCTGGTTGGATTGCTATCCGCAAATAGCGCCTAATATAATAATACTTGGTGAGCACTGAAAAAATCGATCGACCCGTATTCTCGGTCTGTTATAGCCCGGGTAACTTGCCTTGGCGAGAATAGTGCTGCTGCTACTACTAATGTTGCCGCTGCCTACGCCTTCGTATTTGTCGTATACTACCGGATATGGCAACTGTAACTACTGGTGGATCAACCAGAGCGATGGCCACAAGCACATTTTCTAGCTGCTCAAGTCTGCACTTTATTATAGACTCATTTACGCCCTTTTGTACTACTAGCCTTACAGCTGCCTTTTCTGCAGCAATCGTTCCAAAAAGCTGAGAGAAACGCTTTGTAATCTCATTAATAACTGAATTACTGGATTCCCCCGCGTGGATAATAGAAAGGTAGCGTCGCTTAGATCTCCTTTTTAGCATAAGCCACATTCCTTGATAGTTTTTCTGCAAGCCATTTTGCCATGTTGCGCCAATGGCCTTGAGGCTCGATACCTACTGTCTTTAAGATTGCATCAAGGCAAGGGCCTGAGATCATTTCATATTCTGATGTTGCACCGCTTGAGAGGATGAATTGGCAGCGTGATGAATGGCAGAATGCATACAAATCATTAAGGTTACTAAACCACTTGCCTACAGAACCGCCATCCATCTTTCTTACAGGATTAACTGTAACCTCAAGCCCAGTTCCTTTCTTAACCCTTTTTTTCAGTTGTTTCTTGACTTTGTTAAAGTCTTGGATCATTAAAATGTCAGCAGTCTTAACGACATCCTCTGAAACAACCAAGTACGGATAACTGGTGGCTAGTGATGGTGCCGTTCTTAGCCTGCAAATTAGGCCTTCACGTACCTTGCCATCAAACGGGACGCCAGCTCTACTTATTGAAAGTGACTTGACCCTTGATACAATATCAAAGTCGCCGCTGACGCAAAGGTCTACTCGATTGAAAAGAAGCCCCTCCTCCGTACAATATGCGATTTAGCAGCTATAATGGCATCACCTATATGTTTTTGCAACTTAACAACTAGTTTTAGCAAGAAGTTATCCCTTCAAATATATAAATGAAAAATCCCTACATAACCTTGAATTGCGCCGGAAGGTTTGTAGCGTTTCACCGGCTTGAACCTTATCCTTATGGCGTCGGTTTCTGACAGTGACACCATGCCCTGGCACATCCTCTGCTTATCAAGACGGATATAGAGGTTGCCCTTTTCGTCGGAATACTGGTGGACTAACTGTGACAGGTGTTCCCTGTCAGCACTCTTCAGTAGGGAGATAACCCTCTTGGCCAGCATGCCTGCCTCCTGGCTCGAAAGTATTGCCTTATGCAATAGAATCTTGTTCTTGTAATGTCCCTCTGAAGGCGAGCTTGAAAACCGCTCAGATGGCACCAGGAGTACCTCTTTTATTGCCCTGAGCACCGTGCCTTCATCTTCTGTGGCATGTAGCACAAAGTTGACTTCAGCTGCAGAAAATTTGAGGCCGCCTTCCTCAGACATTCGAAAGAGAATATATAAAAACCGGCTAAAAAGCTATATGCTATGTCACTGGGCTGGAGAAGCAGACTCGATTGTTTTGGCCTCATTAACTGCCCTTGATTCTGTTGTTGATACAAGCTTTGTCTTCCTAATCCCCAGGTGGCGGATTGCAGCTATCTTTCTTGCTTCGTGAAGCACATCAGCGCCAAGCTTGCTATTCGTCTCCCTTGGAATATCTTCACCCCTGCTCCCCGTAATTTCTTGTATGAATTGGTCAACTGTCATCTGCGGGATCCTTTCAGAAAGTATCTTCTGTCCTATCAACCTTATCTCATGCTTTTTCGATGAATTAACTCTCCGGTGGGTCAACGCAACCATTGCAACTCTAAATGTATGGCCATCTATTGTAGTATAGTCACGAGTAAATGTGACCATTGAGCTGCCTCTTCGGATAAGACTCCTGAGAAACTCCTTGGCATATTCGTGTCCTTTAAAAATAGTAGTTGCCACACCGTCGGTTATCTTATCTATCTGAATAAAGACTTTGATTTGGTGCTGATCCATGCTTTGATCCGGGTTGCCTCTCATCATATCATGCAGTGTATTTTCAATTGTACGTCCCTTTATTTGAGTTGGATCTGTAACTGGGATATAGTTAATAGCTACCTGCGGCTCAAATCCTGTGGGCTTATTGACAATTATCCACTGTTTGTCGCGCCATTTATCACGAACTCTGCCTCCCTTTCTCGCTCCTTTAGCCATAAACTATTTCTCTTCCCATTCTTTGACTAAAACAAATAATATATATACGATGCGTCAATTTTGAGCTCGAATCTCATTCATCCCGCCCATGTATTTTTGGAGCACCTTTGGTATTTCTACACTGCACTTTGAGGTCTGAAAGTTTTCAAGTATTGCTACCATTGTGCGCTCTGTTGCGACAAGAGTGCTATTTAGAGTGTGCACAGGACGCGTTTCTTCATTTGTCTTGTCGCGAAACCGTATGCCAAGCCTTCGAGCTTGGTAATCTAGACAGTTTGAGCAAGAAACGATCTCTCGGTAGGCATTTTGGCCAGCCATCCAGGCCTCAATATCATATGTCTTGGCTGATATCTTACTGGTGTCGCCGGAGCACAGGAGCATTACACGGTAGGGAATGCCAAGCTGCTTGAAAAATTCCTCAGATAGTGCAAGCATCTTTTCATGTTCCCTCCACGACTCATCTGGGCGGCAGTAGATAAATTGTTCCACCTTTTCAAACTGATGAACACGGAATATCCCCTTCATATCCCTGCCATGTGCACCTGCCTCCTTACGAAAGCATGAACTAAAACCAGCATATCTTATGGGAAGCTTTATTCCTTCAAGGATCTCATCCATGTGCATGCTTGCTATTGCGTGCTCCGATGTTCCTATCATGTAAAGGTCCTCTTGCTCTATCTTGTAAATTACATCCTCAAAGTCATTCAGTATGACAGAGCCCACCATAGGTTCTTTTCTGATCATGTATGGTGGCTGGACGAGAGTGTAATTATGTTCTGATAAAAAATCAAGCGCAAAGTTGACCAGTGCCTGGTTCAGCTTCACAAGCTCATTTTTCAGGAAGTAGAATCTCGCGCCTGATACTTTAGCCGCACGACTCAGATCTACAAGATCTAGTGTAGTAGCAATGTCAATGTGATCCTTTGGACTAAAATCTGGCCTTATGACGGTGCCGTTTTGGCTAACGATCATGTTGTCATGTTCGTCTTTGCCTACTGGTACCGTCTCATTTAATAAGTTAGGCAAAGTCATCATCAGCTGATTGAAGTTCACTTCAATTTTAATTGCTTCAGATTCTGTCTGGTCAAGTAGTGCGCTCACCTGCTTCATCTCACCAAGTTCAAAAGAGGCATCCTGTTTGGACTTTTTCTTGCTTGCGATGGTTTCTGAGAGCAGGTTCTTTTGCCGCCTAAGCTGCTGAGTCTTGATAATAAAATCTAATCGGAGCTTGTGAAACCTTATCAGTTCGTCTAGTGGGAAATCAGTCATGTTTCGCTTTTTGAGCATTTCCTGAACTGCCTCCGGGTTTTCTTTCAAAATTCTTGGGTCTAACATTAGCCGGCCATCACTTTCTTTGCTACAGATATGTGTTCAAGAATCTCGTCAAGGGTTCTCAATATTGTTGCAGTTGGAATACTTTTACCTGCCAACTCAATCACAAGTCTTGAGCCTCTCAAAAATATTTTCATTGCCAGACCCTTTGGAAAGTTAATATTATCTGGTATTAATGCCTTCATGGCTGCTTCTGCTTCCGCGCCGTTTGAAAAGGGCATCTCCACCTCTACTTCAATGTTAAGATGTTTCCCTAGCAAATTTCGGATCATCCTTTGTCTCCGCCTTTACGCAGGTAATAAAATCCTCAAGAGCGGAAGAAGGGATACTACAGCCTGCAGCTGTAGAGTGTCCGCCCCCTGCGCCATTTAATGCCTTGGAGCACTGTCGCATTATCACACCAAGGTTTGCCTGTGATTTGCAATCTTGGCACTTCCTTGAGGAGAACTTGTAGGTCCGATCCTTTGTAAGTGTCCGGACAAATAGTAGCCTGCCGCGAAAAGAGGGTGAACGGCTGAGCAGTGATGACACAGCTCCTAGCATTGCTTCGTCCAAGATGCCGTCTCCATTAACAAAGGTAGTCTTGCCATCGTCTGCAAGCCTCCATTTTTCACTAAAGATAGTGGAAACATTATTGCGCAGTGTCATCGTATATATACTCATTATCTCTTCTCCTGCGCTTAATGCGGTATTTCTGTCTCCCATACAAACTGCAATACCAACTCCTGCCCTTCCTATCCTGCCGCATGCATTGAGCATCGTTGAAAATTCCCTTGCATCTCTTAGAAGACTTCTCTTGTCCTCTCTTGCAAGTGTGTAGACATAGCCTATAAGATCGTCGAGCAATATGTCGGATAGCCTTTTATCTGAGGTACCCACAAATTTGGTTACCGCTTCGACAATTGCGCTTTTTTCTTCCTGTGAAAACTCTGCCAGGACACGCCAGTGGCCTCCATTATCTTTGAGTTTTATACCAGCGTTCTTGAGCAATAGGTAGCAGGCTTCCCTGTTCCAGGTGAGCCCTTCAACATAATGAAATGACGTATATGCAAGTGCCTCATGTGGAGGACGAGTCTCTCTTCCGGTCAGTATGATATCGAGATCTATGTTTGCGAGCTCAAGTGACTGAGCAGTCTTTAGTATTTCAGCATTTAGACCAAAAAATGACCTTTTATCTCCCTGGTCTTGCCTATCAGCTACTGCTGAAACAATTGCTATGGCTGACAGGTCACGGTTCTTCGAATCAAGCGTGCTTGCCACCAAGTACGCCATTCCCCCTGCCGACACCTCTCTTCCTCCATCAATGCCGAATTTCCAGGGATTTAGTATCTGACAATTGTCGTCTGTTAATATCTCTTCTTCAGTGATCTCATGATGGTCAATTATGACCCAATTGTTCTTAAGGGCCTTTCTCAGATTTGATGCCCACCCTCCTCCTAGGTCAGTTATGACATAAAAATCTCGGCCGTCAGCTTTCATGTTCTCGACTAGAGATGGATTCATGTTAGATACTGCCCTCACCGAATACCGTGCACCCATACGCCTGAGTGCCATTGCCATAATGCTACCAGCAGCTATTCCATCTGCATCAAGGTGAGTAATTATGCCAACCTCGTTGCCGCCTTCTACACTTGTTCTCAGTTTTTCACAAAAATGTTTAAGTGCATCAGTAAGCCTGTCACTCATCTAAAGTACCTTTTTTACTACTACTCCAGCTGTGCAATGACTGCTGCATATTTCCAGTTCTGTGGAATTTTTCCCTTTCGTTTGTAGTACTTTGACAGCCTATGGATCTTTGACTCTATCAACTCAAGTGAACGTACGTTCCTGTGGTCACTGTTGTGGACTCTAAGGTGCTTCTGCAGCCCAAGAGCCTTTCTCACCAGCTTGTCAAGATCTTCTGGCATGTCTGATTTCATATTATTCTCACTCAAGACGCTGGCTACACCTTTGCCTAGAATAGGCTTGACGAGAGGTATTCCATGTACATCTCTTAATCTGATCCCTATCTCGCTTGGGCTCAAACCTTCCTTTGCAAGCTCGACAATAAGAGTCGAGATCTGATCTCTATTCTGACCAAGCCAGAGTACAGGACCCTTTGAAGTAGGACGGGTTGAATGAGATTTACCATGAGTGTGAACGTGAATCCTAGCCATTTTGAACGAGTATGAACAACTCCTTATATAAGTCGTTGCCGGGAATTCGCCAATATGGCGAATATATCGTTGTATGTCGCCTTAGCGCTTTTATAAGAAATTCATACCATTAGCATATAAAAGATCTTGAATTATAGTCGCCAAATTCATCCATACTTCTAGAATATGTGTATTATTTTCGACCTAGCCTCAAAATAGTATCATGCTTTTCTGGGTCTAAGAGATAGACCAAATTATTCAGGTTCAAGTTATTGTATTACAACTGAGTTTGTTATAAAGTCTAATGCCTTGGTCAACAGTTCACAAATTCTTAGTTCCTTATCGATTCTTGGATCTTTCAATACATGTACAGCCCTTCCGTCCTTCTTTCCCCCGTCAGGATTATTAACAAAAAATGAAACAGGAATCGTATCAAAGTATCCTAATGATTGGCGGGATTCAACATCCCATAAGATTATCATCGGTGTGCTTTTTAGTTGCATGTTTAGAGCCGACAATCACCTACGCGCTTGCTATGCTTTATCCTAAAAAGAAAGAAGAGGGGTTGAGATTGCTAAACTTCTTTGATATCTCTTCAATATCAACTAATTAGCAGTTAGTTCCTAAACGACAATATGTGTTTGTGAGATCTTAACAGTAAAAGAGAGATTGGTCCTGATCAACTCAAAATATCCACTTTTTGTCAAATATAACTGAAATGGCATCCGGGTCAGTCACATATTTTTATGTTCTTTGAATGACAGCTAGAGTAGTATAGTTAACCAGCCTTAACCGCGGCAGTAGGCGCAATCGCAATATCCTTCGCCAAATCTTTCACACTTTGACGCCTCTTGCATGACTATCGAATATTGTTAAAAGTAACAAAGTTAAGTTACTTGCTCAAACCGGTTTATGATAACTTCCTCAAAGCGGTCATGAATGATCCATCAAATGTACTTTTGCATCAATTTGCAAAATACAACAAGATTTTGCACTTATTGATATCGCAAAGTGTTCAGTGAACAAGGCATAGAACCTGAGGCGCTTTATGAAACTACAAAGAATGAATTTAGGTGATACACGTGCGCAATCTTCAGAATATAACCATCTTATTCATTCTTCTATTGCCAGAGCTTCTACCACCTCTCTGCTTATTTGAGCCATAGCTTCGCCACTCTCTCTAACATATGCTACAATATCAGTAGCGCTGACAATTCCTAGGGGCTCTTGGTTGTTGTTGTTCTTCTTCTCCAAATCTGCAACTGCTACCACCACATGACGGATTTTGTTTCTAACCATCAGATCTGCGACTTCATCGATAGGAGTCTGCGAGGAGATTGTCTTGATAGGCGAGGAGATGACATTTTGAATAATCAATAGCTGACTAGGTATATCTTTTGTACAGACCTTCCTTACCAAATCTCGCTCAGTTACTATCCCAACGGGACTACCCTCATCATCCACTACTAAGAGGGAGCTAACATTCTTTTCTGTCATCTTGAGCGCAGCATCTTTGGCACTATCTAGCAAATTTATGGTTTCAAACTTCTCACTCATTATTTCACTGACTGCTGTTATTCGATTTGTTGTATTAGGCTTGTAGGACATGGCCTTATCATACTGTAATAGATGCACAATATAAAATTAATTTTTTATCCTGTAGGCCTTTGCTGTTACAACCACGGAACTCTCTGTCGACTACAACTGTAGTTGCAAGTACTATTGTCAGACAGATCCAAAAATTAATAGTTTTTTGCGTATGAACTCATCTGGAAACTTTCCTCATCAATATGATGACGCATCCTAGCTGCACAA
>CAYWRR010000038.1:11171-12787 GCA_964460425.1 uncultured Nitrososphaera sp. | reverse complement strand
GGTTTGTTGCCCTCATTACGCGGTACAAAGTGTCACCAATTATTACATTGCGCATATGTCCTACATGCAGGGCTTTATTTGGGTTAATACTCGTGTGCTCTATAATGATGTGCGTATCCTGTCCAGAGTTAGGATACCCATATTTCTCGGGATTTGATAGGACTTGCGATAGTGTGGCCGGCGACAATAGAGCATAGTTTGCCTTGAAGTTAATGTAGCCACCTGCAGGATCTACCGACAAGATATAGCTGTCTTGTATGCATTGTCTAAGTGCTTCTGCCAGCTCAATTGCTATTTTAGAAGGAGGCTTTTTTAGATGCTTGCTTAGGAGAAATGCCACATTGCATGATAGGTCACCAAATGCTTGTTGCGGAGGCTCTGACACGTCGAACTCAATTACGGGGTAGCCAGCGGATATAAGTGCCGAGGAAACAAGTTCACGCACCTCGTGGATTAAAACTCGAAGAGTCATGCTTTTACTCCTAGGTATTTAAATGCAACAAAATCTATTGCTTCGACAAGGCCGGCACCTTCCCTTCCGGCTACCACATGATCAGCCTTGGCCTTAACACTTTCCTCGGCATGGTCAAGCGCAATACTATAACCACAAATGTCGTATAAAGGTACATCAGTTTCACTATCTCCAATTGCGACAACCTGCTTGGGCTCCACCTTGAGCACCGGGAGTGCCTCCTTAAGGCCGTACGCCTTGTTGATCCGTTTTTCATTTATGTGAAAAGCGTACTTGCTATCCGATAGGTAAAGGGGAAGTCGGTACTCGTCTAGAATTTTCTGGCCCTCCTTTAGGTCAAAAGTGCGAAGCAATACTACTTCAGTCATTCTAGGGAATACTGGCTTTATCTTCACGCCATCAATGCTTTTCTTCAGCACTTCGTAGCCTTGTATGCATTTTTCCTTGCTCGCCAAGAGCCTGTGCTCCTGTGGTCCAATTGTGATTACGCCTCCGTTTTCGCCAATCGAAATTCGAGTCGTGCCACCAAAGACTGCAAGAACATACGCTTCAATAGATGACCTGCCTGTGACATAGATTACATTGTAGCCCATCCTTTCAAGATAGCGCAGCTTTGCAAGAGCTGCAAGGTGCACCATGCCGTCTCCATTTTCAGTAAGAGTGCCATCAATATCTACTGCGAAAACCTTAATTGCTGCTGCCAAGGGCGAAGGTAAAGCACAATCTAAATGTTATAAAAGTGTAGTGAGAATAAAATTGAGATTTTGCCCCAACCTCTATCTCTTGCCAGTTGTTGTTTAAGGCAATTGCGGCCTTGGGCCTGCGAATGGCGATTGAAAACGAGTAGCCCGGCGAGAATTACAGACATGAATATCACCGATGTTAGGTCATACAATAGCATTTAACATAGACCTCCACGCGAATGTTTTTTCTTCTACTTGCTTGCCGATTATCTTGCCCATTCTCCAGGCAGCTTTTCCATTGTGACAAAGGAGGGGAAAATCCTAGTGCTACAAGCATTAATGAATTGACCAAGTCGACCATCATTAGGTGAATAGAGGGTATTTGGATTTTAATTCTACCTGATCAGGCTTTTGATATATCATGTGGTAAAGTTTGTTAACAGGAGCACATATAACTGATC
>CAYWRR010000038.1:10097-11161 GCA_964460425.1 uncultured Nitrososphaera sp. | reverse complement strand
AACTGATCTATCATAAGCGATTCTAAAACCTAGAAATTATCATTCATACAATATACGTGGCAATCTGGAAACAGGTGAGAAGGAATATGGCTAAGAAAATATATAAAAAGTGCAAAGCACTCCTTGCAGATTTAAAGTATGGTAGATAATAATAGGCAACTAGGAAGTTATATCCATCGTAAGCGATTCTTTCAGCATCTCTTGAAAGGAATTTATGTCATGTAACGTTATTACATTAGTGGTAGTACTAGTTGCGGGAGCGTCAGCTGTCAAGTGAGCGGGCGGAACTATAACTGACTCGGGTCTAGCAGCATCATACACATTTTCAGGCTGCGCTGATGACAGTTTTACTTTGCTAGGGCCTCTTCTCCTTCTATCGGTCAGCGATTTTTGCTTTTTGACACTTATCTTAATCTTGAACCCATACTGGCCGCGGTTGCTCCATTTATCTACTTCCATAATGTTGCCGAAGCCAATCACCCTTTCGCCTTCCTGAGTAATCACAGTAAAATCAGTTCTGTCTCCTGTCTTAATTGAAGATACTTTTTCATAAAAGTGATGCCAGTCAAGAGGGTTTGCGATTAGTGCCTGCACCGTCAGAATGTCTCCCACAGCGACTTCCTTGATATAGCTTGGGAGAACCTCCATATTGCAAAGCTTTGCATACATACAGACTAAATAACGCATATGTAGAATAAATAACTTTTGAAAAGGTAGGCAGATGTTCAGATGAAATTTGCTAAATTTTGGATTCTGTAGATATTATGCAATAATACTATCATAATGATATAATATTTCTATTGCAAATCTTTGGCTGCTTTAACCCTTTACTAACTTGTCTGCAATAATCATATTCTCAAACTTGAATAACAGGCTGTCAGGGCCATTGACAATTTTGATCATCATATAGGGATTTTCCTTCTCTACTATTAGACCAACTATTCCAAACATAACAATGGTTTCTGATGGCAAGTCCTTTCCTTTAGCTACTTCAATTTGGGATACTCTATCAACAGGAATTGTAGCATCGAGCTCGGGAATATGCATTCTATTGTGATATAGCA
>CAYWRR010000038.1:0-10087 GCA_964460425.1 uncultured Nitrososphaera sp. | reverse complement strand
GGCGAGGGTAGTATGCAGGATCCAAGATATTTTCACCTTTGACACAACTATTGGACGATCCTGCTCTTGAGTTATCATGTAGATAACAGGATGACAACCTAAATTAGAGTATGCATATGAGGAGGATTCTGCTCTCATTTTTCGTAGACATATCTGTGCCTATAGAGATACAAATAGGTAAAAACTACTTTTTGTTAACTGCTGTTGCTCTGGTCAAGCTAGGGCGGGTGGCTTGATAGAGATTGAATACACAAGGTAATGCACCAAGGTCTAGCTTAGACACCTCTTGAGCATAAGCAGGTAGTGAAAGCTACTAAGAAGAGTTGCCATTTGTGGCATGTTTCATATATGAGGAGATTTAAACACGCAAACGGGGCCCGTTGCCCAGTCAGGATAGGGCGCTGTTTCTTTAGAAAAGAAGCGTAAGCCTCCGGAGCCAGTTGTCGTGGGATCGAAGCCCACCGGGCCCGCTAGATAATATAGAAATGCAATTTGATGTTCAGATCATGTAGAAGACAAGTTAGTATAAATGTAAGCTAGATGCAATGAAGTCATAAGGGTCTGAGGAGAATATCATGCATTTGCTTTAGCACCCTTGCAGTTGCTCCCCATATCACGTTATTGCCATAAGTAAACTTAAATGCGTCTTTGGCTAGATGATAATGTTCAGCGTCTAGCTCGATGCTTTTGAGTGTTTCAATAAGAGGTATATCAATTACTGCTTCTACTTCGGTTGTTGAAATCCTGTATTGAGGCAGCATGTCCTGTATTGTTACAAATGGTACAATAAAGTGATTTGATGTCATCGTACGTACTGCACTTAGGCAGCCAACTATCTGATCAATACTGAATGCGATTCCGACTTCTTCTGCTGTTTCCCGTAGGGCAGTTGCGAGTAATGTGCCGTCGCTTTTAACATATCTACCCCCGGGGAAAGATATTTCGCCTGTATGCGACTTCAGGTTTGAACTCCGCTTTGTCAGAAACACATGCGGCCTTTCTTTGTGATAGTGTATTATCACAAGTACTGCAGCAGGTGTTGCTAACACTGCATCGGCTGGAAGATATGGTCTATCTACAATGGCGGGTCTCAGAAATGAGAGAATTTGTTCCTTCATCAACAGCTCTTTGAATGACACTAAGGTCAATATATGCTCTGGATGCTCTTGCTGGTGACCTTGCATTTAATAAGGCCTGAAGATGTTTTTCAGGATTGTATTGTGCAGTGATACGATAAATGTATCCTATGAGCTGAACCCACCTAAGATAGTGAAAGGAGAAAGGTTTGATCTAGGGCAGCTAAAGGGCGACATACAGGAGATGACAAACCGTTCCTCGCAACTCCGTGGGCTTATAAGCGGGATCCACTTGACGGACTCTGTGCTTGGCATTCCCAGGCTATCAAGTGTCACTGCAGCCAGATACATCAAAGAGCATATCGATGCAAAAGTGAGGCTGAGTTGCAGTATCAGAGTGCGCGATCGCAATTTCCCTTCCCTATGTCAGACCGTGTCAGATGCAATACTTATCGGGGCTGAAAGTGTGCTTATCTTAATGGGCGATGAGCCAGCTGACAAGCTAGGCGATTCTGGCCTGAGGCCAAGCGCAGCAGTCAGGATGCTTAAGAAGGAGGGTTATGACTTGAATATTAAGCTAGATCTGTCAATTCCAGCAAAGGTCGAGGATAAATCGGCTCAATCAATAAGGAATAAGCTTAACGTTACTCCACACTCTCTTGTAAGTCAAACGATCTCGTCGCTTTCTGACTTTGGCGAGATAGTAGACCTTGCCAAGCCCTATGGTATCAAGGTCACTGCAGTGGTGATGGTTCCGTCTGAAAAGAACCGCCAGTCAGCTTCACTCATCGGGCTTGACTGGTCAGAATATGAAAGCAACCCTGTAGATTTCATAAGACAGGCTGCCAAAATGGCAGATGGAGTGCTCCTGACCTCTCCCAATAGCTTCGCATCAGGTCTTCATCTACTACGGCAGCTCAAGCAATGAGATCACTATCATCCTCATCATCACCATTGGCTCTTTTTCTTTCTGTGATTTCACTTTTTATCGAGTCGATAACTTGTCTGTAATAAGGTTGCAGGTTCTCATCTTCTGGAAGCCTAGGCCTTTTGTAATTTACCACTATCTCATCTTTGATTGTGCCAGGCCTTCTTGTAAAGACGACGACCTTGTTCCCCAGAACGACTGACTCCAATATGTTGTGTGTGATAAACACTATCGTCTTCTTTGTCTTGGCCCATATAAGCTGAAGTTCTACCAGCAGCAGGTCGCGGGTCTGGTTGTCCAGAGCAGCAAAGGGCTCATCCATTAAGAGCACTTCAGGATCCATGACAAGTGCCCTTGCTATTGCAACTCTCTGCTTCATTCCACCCGATAATTGGTACGTGTAGGCGTCAGCAAACTTGGTTAGCTGCATCATATCAAGATAGTGCATTGCACGCTCTTGTCGTTTGTTCTTCTCAACACCAACCATCTTTAGCCCAAACTCTACATTGTCTAAGACTTTGAGCCAAGGAAATAACGCATTTTCCTGAAATACCATAATCCTATCAGGTCCAGTTTCAGTTACAAGATGACCATTTAGGATTATTTCTCCTTCTGTAGGCTTGTCAAGACCAGCCAGAATGTTGAGGAGAGTTGTCTTACCGCAACCAGACGGACCTACAAAGCACACAAACTGCTCATCTTCTATTGTCAGGTTGATGTTCTTTATGGCAGTGATTAGCTTTGTCTCATTTCGTTGTACTGCGAGAAATTGCTTGCCTATGTTTCTTGCTTCAAGTTTGGCCATATTATACCACCACAGTCATCTATATCTACTATATGAGGTCGCTGTTATCACCAAACTGCTTCATCCTATTTTTCTGACTCCTGTCTAAAATTGTTATTATTGCGCCAGCTATTGCCAGCGCTATGCCAATTACAAGAAGCGAGACCGCAATAAGCAAAGTCATGGGAGGGGGAAGGTTTTTTCTGTCCAGCATATTGTACTGATCTCCAAAACCTATTGAAGCTTCAAGCACTTGATCTGTAGGATTTAAGAGCCTCAGATTGTATAGACCAGGTATATCTGCAATGAAAGGCTCTATAGCGATTGGCGGATTGATATTCTTGTTGAGGATGGTCTCACCTGCAGGATCCATTATTATCACTGAAGCTTGTCCACCAAATTCTGCAAAAGTGACGACATATATGCCAATGCCTTGAGTATTGGTGATATTCCCTCGCACATTGATCCAACCGCCTGGCTCTATTGTGTGTTTTCCGCCCTGCTGGATGATATTTACAAATTGCACGGTGTAATACCCCAGCATTGAAAAGCTTATGACCGCTATTGCGCCGCCGACAATGAAAATCATATGACCTCTTTTCAGATGCACTTTAGGAAATGTGTAAAGATTGTGATAATATAAAATCTTACTAACGCAATCAAGAGAAGAACATTATTAGCTGTTTTGATCCTTGGACAGCAATCAGGTCAACTTATTAGAATACTAGCAAGATCATATTCGACTCCCACGCTACTAAGAGGACAGATTCTCAAAAGGAAAAAGAATTTTGATATCCCTAGATTGCGACAACAACAACATCATCATCAATTAATTAATCAGCTATAAAAAGTGAAGGAATTCTTGCAACAGGCGGAAATTTGATACCGCAATAGAAGCAAGTACTACGTATGCATACGACCAAGTACAGAAAAAAGAGCATTGCTAATTACATGACAGTCTTAACAAGATATTGCATACATATACGCACTGAAGACCACATATCCAGATAGTAAAAAGGACGTCTAAGAAAGAGCTAAGAGATGAACATGAAACGAAGGTTATTAACAAGCACTCTACTAGAATATAATATGTTATGTTATTACTAGGTTTTTGTTCTAAAATTAGACGATATTAAAAAGACACGATTCTCGTTTATACCAAACGCTGTCATTTTGATCATTGCTTAGGAAAGTGATAGCTGTAGCAGCTATAGCTGTTGCGATCGCTGTCGCAATCATTGTCTTTTCTATGCCGGTGAAGACGAACTCTGATACGCCTAACGTTAAATTCACAGAATTTACCCCCGATAAAAGAGATATCAGTGTTGGTGAGTCTACTATGATATTGTTCAATGTCCAGAATCTAGAGACGCGGCCAATCACTGACGGACGGGTAGTCATTGTCATTGAACCTTCAGGCTATCAACCATACTTGACGATACAAAACCAAACAGTCCAGCTTCCAGACCTGCATAGCATGGACGCACGCACAGGCCAGATGGAGGTTGTAATAAGTGCCACCGGTGCGCCGGCAAAAGAAGCCGTTTACATAGTAAAGGGACTCTTGTTTGTAGAAGGCAACCAGTCAGATGTCCGAGAATTTGAACTTATAGTAAGGGAGCAGTGATCAAAGTACGAAATATTCTGCTTCAGGATGGTGTACTATTATAGCTGCAGTCGATTGATCAGGCACTATTTGTCCTGATTCTGTGAGTATCATGTCAGATTTTTCAGGCTCCAATATCTTCCAAACAAGATGGTGCTGAGAAATATCTGGACAGCTTGGGTATCCCCAGCTGTAACGAAGGCCACGGTTTTGTCCTATTTTTAGTTCATCTCGAATTTTTGCGTTGATCAACTCCGCCATCGCCTCAGCTGTTTCAACTGCAATACCGTGCAAGTAGTAGGCATCAGCATATCTATCTTGCCTGTTCCACAGGTCGATTATTTCTGTGACCTTGTTACCAACGGTCACCGCTTGAAACGCAACTATATCATTCTTGCCGAAATAATCTACAAGGCATAGGTGCTTTTCTTTCGAGGAGCGTGGAAATTCAAACACTACCTGCTTGCCATCTGGCAGGTCAACTGCCAGCCTGCCGTCACCTCCTTGTTCAGGAGTCAGATTGTGGCACTTGTAGAATCCATATACTGCGTGGGGTTCAAACAATTCTTCGCTTAGCACTCGATCCCTCCACGTACTGAACAATTTTTCAGGGTCCTGATCACTTGAGCCTTTACCCCTTATTCCCCACTGCAATACAAATAGTGATTTTTTGTTAATATATTTCCACACTTCGTTTAGGTCAATACGAAATGGCTCGAGCCTAGTAGGCCGGTTAATATGAGGCGGTATTGGAGGCTCTACAGGTCTGATGCTGCTGTGAGGAATATGGGATTGCTCTATTTCCATGGCAGGATGATGCCGTTCATCCCATTTCTCTAACTTTCGCTGCCACTCATTGACAAACTGGTCGCGATCAGGCGACATAAGTCTGTTCATCACTTTCAGCCCGTCAAATGCTGTTTTGCAGTAGAACACGCCTGGGGAGTAGATACCTCCCTCCTTTGCAACCCTGTTGATGTAGTTACTGTTAATTGCCGCCCCACCACAAAGCACGGGCATATTCATACCATTCTGTCGTGCGTGCTCTACGAAGTATTGCATCTGCTTTGATGTCGACACAAGTAGTGCCGATAGCCCTACTGCATCTGCATTGACTTCCCTTATCTTTTCTAAAATCTTCTGAAGCGGCACTTGCTTACCTAGGTCGTAGACTGTATAGCCATTGTTAACAAGGATTGTTTTTACCAAGTTCTTGCCAATATCATGCACATCTCCATAGACTGTACATATTACAAGCGTACCCTTGCTCACTCCCTCTTGCTTGATCAGGTATTTCTCCAGTTCCGCAACAGCTGCCTTCATACATTCGGCAGACTTTAACACAAAGGGGAGGATCAGCTCGCCAGCACCAAACTTATCACCAACCTCTTTCATTGCAGGAAGCAGCACTTCGTTGAGCGTCTCTACTGCTGCTTCATGCGCTGCCTCTCTTGATGAGGTTCTCAGCACAAGGTGTCCACTGTCCTTAGTACCTCTGCTGTACTTGAGATGGTCAGCTATTGCCTGCACTACGTCATCCTCTATACCCTCTTTTAGTCTATTGACGATTCTGAAGTAGCAGCGTTTGGATGCTTCCCAGTTTGGATCTACTTCTATCCTCTTGGTCAGGCCGCCCGCTATTACTGCCTTAGTACCTTCAAAGTATGCTATCAGCTCTGCAAGAGCATTTGGATTCCTGTTGAAAATCAGATCTTCTGCCAGCTTTTTCTGCTGCTCGTCGATCTCTGGATAAGGAATGATGTCGCGTGCATTGATGATTACAGCATCAAGTCCTGCTTGCAGCGCGTGATATAAAAATATTGAATTAATTATTTTTCTTGCATTTGGCGAAACACCAAAGCTCACATTGCTCAAGCCCAATACAGTGAAACACTCAGGAAACTTCTTCTTAACAAGCTGAATGCCATCCAAGGTATTTTTGGCTGCATCAGCAAGTTCAGGATCTCCAGTCACAATTGTGAATGTAAGTACATCAAAGATGAATTGCCAAGGTTTTAGGCCATATTGCTTCGTACCGATTTCATAAATGAGCTCTGCGACTTCCAGTTTTTCCGGGGGCGTCTTTGCCATCCCCTTTGGACCTATACACAGAGCTATAGCCGGCACACCATATTTGACCATCAGTGGTGCAAGTTGATGAAATCTGTCACCACTCCCTTCCAAGTTTATTGAATTTATCATGGGTCTTCCTGGGATCTGTCTTATCGCAGCTTCAATCACTTTTGGGTCTGTCGAATCAATGACTAGCGGTGCCTCTATCTCCAAGCTGAGCCTCTTGACCATCTTCACCATAAACTCCTTCTCATCAGATCTCTCGGTGGTTGCAACACATACATCAAGGCAATGTGCCCCATCCTCTACCTGATTCCTCGCAAGGTTCGTCAGCCCGTCAAAATTGTTTGCAAGCACCAGCTCCTTGGCTTTCCTAGACCCTTGGGTATTGATGCGCTCTCCAATTATCAGGGGCCTTGGATCCTGCCTCAGATCTACTGCCTTTAGAGCTGAACTTATCCTAGGAAACAAGGTGGCTCTTTAATTATTTATTAAGCCATTATATTTGCTATTCACAGGCATAATAGTAGTGCCTATATCGAAAATTCCTTCTTACTTGTTTTATAATAAAAACCCAAGTAAGAACTATGGCGACGATTCAACAGTTTAAATTGAGAGGTAATGGCTCTAGCCGCTTCATAGACAGAGTGTATGCTATTATAAGAAACAGGAGCGGGAAGGTCACAAGCAAGGATCTTGACCAGATGATCGGCAACAAGCAGTATGTCAGGCTTGCAATCACTCGCCTGACAGTCCAAGGTAGAATCAAAAGGGTACGAGGCTTTGGGAAGATGGGCATTGAATATTTCTATAAAGATATTGACCGTCAGCAACAAAAAACTGCTGGACGAAGCAAAAGAAGTATTAGTACTTCTTCTTATTGCTAGCGTCTAGAACTCTTCTTAGCTCTACAATATGCTGCGGGTTAGTTCCGCAGCATCCCCCTATCATCCTTATGTGATCATATTTATTAACAAAATCTCGAAGCGCTTCTGCTATTTCTTTTGGTGTCATCTTATATATTGCGCGCCCGCCATCGTTCTGGGGCATGCCAGCATTTGGCATAACCAGTATTGGCAGATCTTGCTCACTTAACCATCTTACGCTTGGCAACATTTCATATGGTCCAGTGGAACAATTGAGCCCAAATGCATCGATGTTCATGTTACTCACAGTGGTGTAAGCTGCTTGAACGTTGGTTCCAAGCAGCATTTTGCCGTACTGATCTAATGTAACATTGGCAATTATCGGCACTTTTTTAGCTACTTTTTCTATTGCGACATGACACGCCTCGATCGCCAGCTTGACCTCTAGTATGTCCTGACTTGTCTCTATCAACAGCGCATCTACCCCTCCTAGAATGAGCCCTTCAGCCTGCAGCATAAACGCCTGTTGTATCTCATCAAGAGGCGTTTCTCCAAGCGCAGGGTCATTTGAGCTTGGTAAATAGCCACTAGGGCCCATGGAGCCGATTATGTATAGTGGTTTGCTATCCTTGAACTCATTGCATACCTCTCTTGCAAGTTCGGTTGCTTTCTTGTTAAATTCAATTGTCTTGTCGCCGTATCCATACTCTGCAAGCTTGAACCTATTGGAGCCAAATGTGTTAGTCTCAATGCAATCTGCCCCAGCCTTGAGGTAGCCTCGATGAATCTGCTTTATCCACTCTGGTCGGGATAAATTGAGACCGTCGTTAAATCCATCTTTGCTATCTGGAAAATCCTCCGTTTTGGGATTGAGGCGTTGTATCTCGGTTCCCATAGCACCATCGAATAGCAATACCTTCTTTTTTGCCGCCTCAAGTAATGACTCGTGCAAGTGTTGTAAACTTTTCAGGGTTTGATGGAGTTTAAAACCTTTGTAAATTGACATTATTGATAGCATATCTTCGCAGAGATTCTTCTATAAATGAACACTATGGCTGTCAGAGGAAAATATCTCTATATGCCGAGGCTCTTTTGTACAACAAGACCACAATTTAGAGAATCGAGGTATACAGCGAAAGGAACAAAATAAATGCTGCCATTATATTTGAAAAACCTTATTCTATTGTTGTGCCTGACTGACCGATTGACTACAGAGAAGCTAGGAAAATAGAAACTGATGAGAGTGCCAACAAATGGCTGCTTGCAATTAATAAAAAGAAGAATCACAACCTATATGCCACATCCATTATTATTTTGATCTATCATGGCGTGACGCGAGATACTGTGCGCGGAAAGGGCACAGTGTCCTTGATATCTCCGGCGTTTGTTATCCACCGCATCAAGCGCTCAATGCCAAGCCCAAAGCCGCCATGTGGTACAGAGCCGTAATTTCTTAGGTCAAGATACCAATCATAGGCCGCAGGATCAAGCCCCTCTTTCTTGATGCGCTCTGTGATTGAAACAATATTGTCTTCTCTTAGACCTCCACTTGTTATTTCGCCAAAGCCCCTTGGCGCTAGCATATCTGCTGCCAGCCCGCTACCACTATGGTGTGGGTTCTCCTTTACATAAAAGGGCTTGATCGCGAGTGGGTACCCTACCACAAATATAGGCTTGATCACATTGTTAGTCAGCTCGCGTTCAGAATCAATATTAAGGTCATCGCCGAGCTGTATCTCTCGCTTGCTACCATCTTCCTGAGTAATCAGTAACCCTTTTGATTTGATGATTTCAATTGCCTTTTCATAAGACAGTCGCTCAAACGGCGGCTCGATCTTTTTCAGTTCAACTATATCACGTCTTAGATACGCCAGTTCCTCAACCCTCTCTCTGATCGTGTTCTGGATCACGTATGAAATAAGCTGTTCCTGTACTTTCAAGAGGTCTTCAAGAGTGACCCATGGCGCCTCAGCCTCTAGGTGGGAAAACTCTGCAAGATGCCTGACAGTTCGAGATCTTTCTGCACGAAAGGAAGGGGTAAGGCTCCATACTGGTCCGAGTGAAAAAATCATAGCTTCCAAATATAATTGAGCGCTCTGTGATAGGTAAGCTTCTTCATTGAAATAGTCCAGCTTGAAAAGTGTCGAACCTCCTTCTACTGCGCCTTTGACAATGATCGGTGCAGTCACTTCCATCCATCCGCTTTCTACAAACCAACGCCGGCAATAGTCAAGTACAGTTGCCCTTATTTTCGCAATTGCGACCATCCTGCGCATGCGAATTGCAAGATGTCGCTTATCAAGCAACAATTCTTCACTCTGATATTCACCTATAGGGTAATCAGTGTCTGCAATATTGTATATCTTGAGATTCTTTCCCTTTATCTCGTATCCTCCCTCAGGAGCTCTTAGATCTTGGCTTACAATGCCTGTTACTTCAATTGAAGATTCTATAGTAAGGCTCGCTGCCTTTTCGACAGGGAAGATGCATTGGATCACTCCCCCCCTGTCGTCCCGCACAAGCACAAACGCATTCTCTTTTTGCTTCCTTAGCCTGTATACCCAGCCTCTGACTGTGACTTCCTTGCCGACATAGTCTGACGACTTGAGCTCACTTGTCCTGAGAGACATTAAGATTTAGGTTTCTTATCTAATTCTTAAGTCTATCACTAAAGAGCAAAGCAAAGTAGTAAAATAATATTTTTTATCTGGCCTACCTTGTTTTTGTCCGCAATCTATAGTACTCAGTGAGCAT
>CAYWRR010000037.1:0-12948 GCA_964460425.1 uncultured Nitrososphaera sp. | reverse complement strand
CAATGACAAAAGTGGATGAGTTTTACACAAGGTTTGTTGATGCGTTTGATGAGATGGGAGTAGATGAAAAGGAAATAGATTGGAAACAGAAATTAAAGAAATGGATTGCTTCTGCAAAGGGAAATGAAGCGATATTTACTGAGGTAGACCTGAGTGGATGGAATGAAGTAGGAGAAAGAAAAGAAAAGAACTGATAAAGGAGCGGCCCCATCGGGCCGTGAAGTGATATCACTTCAAAATGTGAATCCTTTGCTAGCCTTTCTGAATGCAATAGGAAGCTAAAAAGATTCCTGCTATATAGGAAGGGAGGGATTCAAGGGAAAAACCTTCTTAATAATTTAACTCACTAGAACGAAATACAGATTTTAGAGGCCTTTCCGCACATTGTAAGAAAGAATGTCTTAATCCGGAAAATGCTTCTGCTTTAGCAAATTGGCCATGAAAGATAGATTTTGGGCTGCCTTCTCTGCAGTAGAAGAGTAGGTGTCTTCATAATATCTCAATATCTCTTCTTTACTCTTGTCAGAATGCTTTCGGAGTCCAGACCATAACACTGTCAAAGTCCCAAAAGGAGGGACAGTAAGTCCTAGCGCGATAAAGAAGTTGGCAAGGTTGCCTATGATATGCTCAGCACCATCGGAATCGCCTGTCACAACTATACCTGCAACCTTGTTTGTCATTCTTGATTTTCCGTTCTTCATAAACTCATCATGGATTTCATCTAGCCGCTCGATTACCCTTTGTATAAGCGAAGATTGGTTGCCCCACCAAACAGGAGTTGCAAAAATGAGTATGTCTGATGCTAAAATCTTTTCAAAAATCATTGGCCAGTCATCATCTTTGTCGATAGTGGTATAGACTCCTGGCAAGATGCTGTAGTCAGCTAAATGGACAATATCGCTTTCGACCTCTTTGCTTTTAAGGTGCTTTGCCAGAAATTCTGACAATAAACGAGTGTTAGAAACGTCTGACTTTGACTTGAGCGTTCCGACCAGAAACAACGCCTTGATTCTTGCCATATATAGCCACCACTATGTGGAGTTCATACTTTACTATTAAAAGTAATTCGTCTCTATGTCATATGTCAATCTCACAACATGGGTTTATGCATCTAGGTATCTACGTACTCGAACCTGGCATCATTGCTTCTTTCTTTCTCTGCAATATTGTAGTCCATCGAGCAATTGCTTCACCATTGTGGCCAAGGCGAGTGCATGCTAGATAATGGCTACCCTCACATAAACTGTATTCATCCCAGCTTACAAAAGTAACAAGACTTGTACCTTTGCGTTGTACAACTCTTATAGGGATAATCATTCTTTTTCACGAGTAAAGCTCACTTTTATGAAGAATATACTGCTCTCTATTCATTTATTTTACATGGATAGCATTGTTCATAGTCAGTTTTTACAGCCAGAAGATCAAACGTCAAACTGCCGATAGATCGGACTCAACAACATTAATGATTTTTAGTGTGTCATATTTGATATGAATTCAGGAAGTAAGCTTCATCTTGAAGAAGGGATTCCAATGGAATATAATGAAAAACAGAGTCTAAGAGCAGTTCGAAAATGAGTCAAATCCCTAGTCAGCGAGAGGAGAAGAACACTATTAATGATTTTCCAAAAGCTTCAACAGCACGGCAAATCTTGAAAGACCCGACTTTCAATCAAATATTGACAAGCTTGAAGCACGACTAATGCTGTTAAGCGATAATATTGAAAACAAATCAACTCCAACTGAGGTTATGAGTACCGCACATCTCCAAATTCGCCTACTACTAATGCAGATGTATGGATTGACTAGTGCCACAAGAAGGAGAAGAGCACTCACAGCATATTACGGACTCTTGATCCTCTTTTTTATTCTCTCTTTTCAGAAGAGATTGTGGAAAATACGTAAGTGATTCCTAGTTTTCTGAAGATAATTGTTATTGATTCAATTCCAGACTATTGCCCTCCTATAGAGAATTGTATTTCGGTTTGGAAGGTCGCTTTTTAGAGACATAATGTACGGCTAGAGTTTACACTATCATCATTATTATTATCTAACCTTGGATACTATCTGTAAAGATAAGATAGGCGTTCTTCCGTACAACTTGTAGTCAAATGTATTATAGGTACCTCCTTCAGTCTTGACTACTATGACACGTGAATATGCCATTCCGAGGTATCTGGATACTGCTGCTTCACTTGATATACTTGCGTCAATTGAGGACGGCTTTTCGATGTCTAATAATGTGACTACAGTTTCTTCTGATTCTAAAAATACACAACTTGCAGGGAAAGCGGGATTTACCATTCCGTTTCTCCCAATCCAATTTGGTGCTATGGGAAAGAAAGATAAGGAACATGAATCATCAGAAGAGAGAATATCGGAAAAGAATACACATATGGCTCACTTCTATACAAGTTAAGAACAAACCTCAAAGGAAGAAATCAGTTAACACAAATCAAAGATCCAGCTGACTGGGAGCGAGTGAATTACTCAGACTTTGTCGAGGTGACCGGGACTTTCATACGGAATCCCCTTGTGAATATTGTCTCATGCTACGATGGAGTAGTTCAGTTAGACCGTGAACTTAAGAAGATGACTGGTCGCCAACTTGATGAATCCTCGAACACACTTGTAGATGAACACCTTGAATTCGATAAATGGTTAAGAAATGAGGTTGAAGATCCAAGAAGCCACATCTATGTGATCGAATTATCTCAACCAGAAGATCACAGAGTGGTTGTTTCCCTGTACCCCGACTTTCTAAGAGACCAAATAGGAAATGAATTGGAAAATGGTCATTTCACTATTCTAGGCAAAGTCTATCGAAAGGTTAGCGGATCCGAATCGTTAGATCTTCTTGAAAAAGTTCACTGAGAGCAATTAATGATAATAAGGTGATTGAAGGTATCTTCGAAGGGTATAAAGACATTGAGAGAAAAGGAATAAAACTTCCTCCTTGGTATCGACACATCAAAGCGCCCGCGATGGCGCTAATTCCAATAGCCGTATTCATATAGCTAGAAGAGGGTAGCTCTGTGCTGGTCTCCCTCTCTTGCTCTTTACCGATTTAGTTGCGGACAAAATAACTATCCAGTGTTGCTTTAGGCTGTTCTTCTTTCTCGCTTCTTACTCATCTTCTTCTATTATTTGTACCGAACTTGTATCTTTATTTCGTCCGAGTCATATGTAAAACCTGATCTTTCATCCAAATCAGTGAATCCTTTTCCGTACCTTGACAATTGTTTTACCACTCTTTGAAATTCCTCTCTACTTGTGAGATCTATGCTAAAGTGATTCAACCCAACGCTTTGCGGCGAAGCTGGCAAAATGTCAGTTCCAAGCCATGTGTTGACTGCTATATGGTGATGATATTTACCTGCTGCAAAAAAGGTGGCACTCGGAAGAGTCGCTGTGAGGTTTAATCCAAGAATTTCGTGATAGAACTTCGTTGTCTGGGCCGAGTCTCGTACATGTAAATGAACATGACCAATTGTAGTCTTAAGGGGCATCCCTTTCCATCCTTTGTCAGAAGATTCTCTTAGCAAGTTCCTGGTGTTTAAAGGCAGCGTTGTCATCTCTATCCTGTTACCGTTCCACTTCCATTCCGTCATCGGTCGGTCTCTATATATCTCAATTCCAATAAAATCAGGATCACGGATGTAGATAGATTCCGATACAAGATGGTCTGCAAGACCGTCAAAATGTACATGGTCACGATTATCGCGTAGATTGAGGAGCACATCTGCTAGGTGTTTTCTCTCTGGAAGCAATATTGCAAAGTGATATAATCCGGCTCTTTTGCTAGCAGAGACTAATGGGTTAAAGGTGTCATTGTCAGTATTTGCCTTTGCTTTCAACAGTTCTATGAGATGAGGAGATGAGTTGCCATCTACAGACAGCAGCGCTCCCTCATCTGAAATTCTGCTGACTACCTTAAACCCTAGGATTTTCTCATAGAAATCGAGTGATCGCTGAAGGTCAGTTACATTCAAACTAACATATCCTATTTTCATGGAAGAACCGATCTTGAAGTGTTGTTGTTGTTGTTCTTCTACCACAGATTCATTTATTTTACTCATATTCATATGAAAGAATTGCTATTCTGACTATTAAACGCGGTAGTAATTTCATACCAAGTCGGTTAACCGTACCAAGGTTAGTAAGCCCTGACTAACTACTATAATATTATTATAGATTGCTGTTTAACGGATGCCATGAGCGGTGGTAGAGCACTAGAAGAGAAAAACATGCACCTGATGAAGACGCTGGATGAGGCATGGAACTCGCAAGATTGGGATACATTCAGCAAACGCCATACAGACGACGTAGTAGTGCGCTGGCCTGCTCAGCCACCAACAAACGGCATTGATGCCCACAGAAAGGAAGGAGAATATTTCTTTAGCGCTTTTCCAGACAATCATGTCGGGAACAACCCCTACAAAGTACTATTTGCCCAAGGAGAATGGACTTGTTCTATTGCAGAGTTTACAGGTACGCATAAGGGGCCAATGATGGGCACGGGTGGAAAAACGATCTCACCTACTAACAGAAGATTCAAAGTAGACTTTTGCACGGTAGCACACTGGAACAATGATGGCAGGATAGTTGAGGAGAATCTATTCTATGATGTGGTGGGTATGATGACTCAACTTGGTATAATGTGAACCGCATAATCTAGAAGGCTTTGCTTACTTTTGGTCTTCAATAGAAAAATCATCAAAGTCATTTAACTTATGCTATCGCTTTAGATGTTATTAACAATATAACCGTCCAAGCTAAGTGTTTTTTCTTCCTTTAGGTCTATTCGCAACTTCGTCTGTATTTTGGTAGTAGCCTCTATCTGCTCAACTTCAGAAATGCAATCCTTCAATTCTTTGTAATGATGAAAAAGCATCGATATGATGATAGGGTGAAGTGGCACCAACTGAGCAGAATTAGAGCAGGCCGTAACGTAATTTATGGCGATGTCCCACATATCATCAAAGTCCTTCTTTTCTGACTTGTCTAGGCCTTCTCGGAAGGGTTTCCCTCCTTCTTTTCCTGTGCAAGCACAATCCTAAACCAAGGGACTGTTCTACCCATCTAAAATATTTGCGCCACCGCCATCCTAATCTTCGCCTACTATAACGATAAAGATGTGAAAGAAGAGGTATCATAATACCCCGCAAGCATTGAACCCGCTCTAGATTACAAACTTGAGCAAGATCGATGACAACACCGCCCAAACCGCAGCTATTATGATCCATCGAACTAGAGTCATATCCTACTACATCATCATATTTTATGGTCTTCATATGCCATATAGCGGCGGCGGTTGTTGTTGTTTGATCTTCTCCTCTACACACCTGCTAATGTGCCTGCTGCTGAGCTTGGCGGTGATGAGAGGGGTGATCACAGTCACATACATGTTCTCCTTCGCATTCGGCGTGATTACCGATATTGCAAGGATCGCACCTCCTCCTCATTGTCGATCTTATTCCGCCCTCATCAGTTCCACTCGTTTGAACTGCAGTAGATCCAAGCCCGATTCTCCCCTGTTGACCTTAGCGATTACTTCTCTGATTTTATCTTCTGATGACATACTTGTGGGGAGCTAGCTCGCAGAATTGATATTAAACATTTTATAGGCGAGAAGAAGAAATACAAAAAGAGTTAGATAGGGTAAACTGTAGCTATTGTATCGATAGTTGTAGATAGATGCTTCCCCAAGCCTTCATCTGTACCAACTTTTGATACAATTTCACCATCATTTCCATCCTCTTCGTACTTTGGAAATGCTAGTTCTATTTTGTTTTTTACGTGTTCCATATAATTAACACAAGCAACAATAATCATTTCTATAATTGGTTAGTGCACAGGTCGTTTTGAAATTTTGAGAATAAGAAATAAGATAGAATTACAATCTCCAATTAGTCATCACATATGACATGCTAAGCAAACACATGAGCTCGTCGGGATTGGATTCCTGCATGTAAGCGGGTTCTACAGGTTAGACTTAAGTAAGTCTTCGTAACTGCCTTTTTGCAAACATTCTCTAAGGAGATTGGCTATACAGCTAATGTTTATCTAAACTGTATTACCACTATCATATACAAGGCAATGAACAAGACACTTGTATTTGCAGGAATTGCAGTAGTAGTTATATCAAAAGTCATTCTTCTAAAGTCTATACTAATCGATTCGCCAATATACCAAAGATGCATATCTGATGGATCAAGTGTGGCTCAGATATGTGGAACTGATCCGTTTGTCTACTTCATTCTTGGCTGGTTCATCACAGTCGGTGGCTTTATCTTGCTGATATTTGGACTTAGAATGCCGGCTACTAGAAGTATTTCAAGATGATTCTCTGGTTGGTATGATCGACTGACCGACAAATGATAATAATACCTCACAGGTTAATTCCGAGAATGATATCATAGCGGGCCTGCCTAGCCGTGAAGTGATGTCACTCCAAAAAGTGGATTCTTTCCTAGTCTTTTTGAATATAGCGGGAAGCTAAAAATGTTTCTGCAATGTAATGCCGGAGGGATTTGAATAGAAATTTATTTGAATCCAAATATTGAGATTTTGGTTTTTTATTAGAAGTGCTTCAGGTTTAGAGCGATTCTAGAAAAAACCTTCAGGATTAAGACAATGCGACTATAAAGCGGCATCAGTGGGATTCAATATTTGATAGTAATGGTTCACTCACTTCATTGATAGTGAACTGTAAGGATTTTCTCTTCTTGGTTGCCGCATTCCAGTTGATTCAGGAGAGTCTATTATTATTACTTGTAATGACATAGAGACGCACAAACTAACAAAGTATAATATTGGCAGGTTCTATACTATCTGTGCTTCCACAATATGGACAAAATTTCGGATGAGTTTTATGAACTGAAATGCTAATTAACTGAAATTTAGTCTTGCATGCATTACATGAAAAGGTCGCAGCTACCATCTTTATCTACGATTTCTTACTACAACCTTACTTTTGAAGCTGCTGTCGTCCTCTCATTAAGCTCGATAAGATAGAACGAAATGAAAATAACACTTGAACCCATTTTTTAATGTTTTTTAATTTTAGGCGGGCCCAGAGCGACTCGGCAGAAGAAGGTTCAAAAATGAGACTCAATGCAACCAAAGGGCGGATTCGGTGAGATTTGAGTTTTGCATATAGGTGGATTCAACACTCTCCTAGCTTTAAAGTATATGTGCTAAAGACATCCCATTGGCCCGCTACAAGAAATTGAAGTTGTTTGATACTGTGTAACTGAGGCTGCCAACTCACGGAGATTATAGATTCAATAAGAAAATGGGCCCTAGAGAAATTCATTAGAAAAAGCCTTAGAGTATTAGGAATAAAGAAATTGAAAGACGTCTCCTAGTGGGCAGCTAAAACATGTTCAGTATTATTTTTTCTTCTTCCTTCTTCCTTCTTCCTTCTTCAAATCTTCTACCAACTCTTTATACAATGGAAAGTCCTCATCTGCATAGTCCCCCACTTCTTTATGCTTCATAGTCTCCCCGATAAGATACATAAAATACTTGAGTTCACCTTTTTTTATAACCCCGATGCTACGCAAATATTGTATCTTGTTGAAGAATCGCAAAAGTTCATCTAGACTTTTCTGTATCTCCACCGCGCCGGGGTCTTCTTCATCATTCAGTATCTTAGGCAAATTTTTCAGAGCATAATATCCTTTCTCATCGCGATGAGCCCAATGCGACTCTGGTTGCAATTTGTATTTGTCAAGTATATCTCGAATCAGCTTTACCCTTTCAGAGGCTTTTCCTTCCTCTTTTTCTTTCACCAGCTCAAACAGTATTTCTTTTCTCTTCATGATTTGAGTTCCTCTATATTGGTAGATGCCCCAAGCAGAAGATATTGAACCGCCAATTGCGCCTATGAGCGCTGCAATGGGAATTAGGTTCTCGGCTGACAATGTTTTTGTGATGTCATGGTATTGAGATATGTTTTTCGGAATAATGTGAGCGGGCAGAACATTGAGAACTCAGCAGGCATATTGATTTAGGATGAATGCCTTAATCATAAATTCAACAAGTATTTTGTGTAGGAATCGGCAGCGTACCTATCCCGAATGAATTCTAGATTTCATTAAGTTCCTCGATTATTGTGTCTCCTCGATATCTGCCTTCTCGGCCACTTCATTCATCTTTGGTTGAGCTTCAGGTGGGTGAAGCGCCAAACCATTAACTTTCAAATAGGAATCGAATTCATCCTAGTTATGATGCTACTTACCCTGTTCATAATACCTTCTAACTTGATTCGTGCTGACTTGTCCTTCAAGTATTGTGGGTTTTGCTATTATGGACATGTCTAGGACTCATCTCATAAACACCTCCTAAGCAATATCATCATACATCCAAGCTGGACAAAGCCAAGGTAATTATCAACATGATAATCATACCTTATCTGAATGCGTCTGAAACTCCGCAGCCATGCAAACAACCTCTCTATCTCCCACCTGCGTTTGTAGCGACGCAGTAGCCGACCATCCTGTGTTTCCAGCCTCTTTCTCAAACATAAATCGCCGAGCACTATTGCCTACAGAAATTAGTGGACTGGGCGGGATTTGAGTCTTGCATATAGGTGGGTTCAACACTCTCCTAGCTTTAAAGTATATCTGCTAAATATTGTCCATTGGCCCGTTGCAAGAATTTAAAGTTGGTTGATGACTAGGTAGCCCAGTCTGCGAATTCATAGAGATTATAGATATAATGAAGCAAAAAGAAATTGTATTGGTCGGAGACATATCAGCCTCTTTGATCCAATGCCCTTGGTTAATGCTAGATCCTCTTGCTTGATTGCTGCCATCTTTGGACTATAATTGTAAGAAGACGGCTCCAGAGAAATTCAAGAGGAAACCTTTGGGTGTTAGACATAAAGAAATTGGAGGGAGGGTTCGGCCGAATCAGGGACAGATTTGACCTGATAGTGCCACCCAGTCAGTCTTGACGTATTAAGGGGATTCTACAGCTACAATTGCTAAATCATACGTCCAATAGTGATGTTATACACATCCTTTGTAAGATGCTGACGCATTTATCTCTCAAGCGCCGTTGCTGCATTTACCATATGCTACAATAGATTTTGCATATATTGGTAATAGAAGCTGCAAGGTGTAGCCATTTGTGCGTCCAATAATGGAAAAAAATTTAAGCCTGTCCAAATAAATGCCAATATTGGAGTAAAAAAAGGGCTTGGCATAGGCGCCCTCGTAGTGGTCTTCGTATTTGCAGTCCTCGTAATCGCGATTCTATTTGCCAATCAAGGATGCTCTAAGCTAGAAATGGGCTTCACTTCTTTTTCTGGAAAATTTGAACATTGTGCAATGGCGGCCGGTGAGGCAACACAAAGTGCAGTACTGAACGCGGGTGTATCAGAAGATATTGCATCCGCTGTAGCTAGCGCAGCTACTGCCGCAGCAGCTAATTCCCTTGAGGAGGGAGAGTCTCCAGAAGAAGTGGCTAGGGATGCTGCAGCTGCAGCTTTTAGAGCAGCTAACGAAGAAGGCGCAGACAGCGAGGATGCATCTCATGCTGCAGCAGCTGCAGGAGCCGCAGCAGCAGCCGCAGCCACTAGTAATTCAGTAGAAGATGCAGAACTAGCAGCAACAGTAGCAGCTGATGCCGCAGCAACTGGTCAGGACGCAGAAGCTGCAGAACAAGCGGCCCTAGCCGCAGGTGCCTCAGAAAGTGTGGCTAATAGCGCAGCCTCCGGCGTGGCGGACGGAGTTATGGCAGCACAGCAATTAGGAGTAGCTCCACCTCCTGAACCACAACCTGAGCCAGAACCTGAACCACAACCTGAGCCAGAACCTGAACCACAACCTGAGCCAGAACCAGAAGGTAACCTTACGTCCTGAGTTTTTCGCTACTTCCTCAGAATATTAACCGATTCTGCTGCAGCATAAGATGGTTCACAACAGCAGCACCATTCCCATTATTGAGCTATTATGGTGGTTGTTGTTGTTGTCGCTGCTTGTATAATAGCCCAGAATATGGTCGAGCTGGTGTTACATTAAGCAAATATTGAAACCAGATGGCTTGGCGCAGAAATAAAGTCAAAGGGCTGCTTGCGCGAGCTTACCGTCAGTATGACATTGCAAATACCTTGCACATAAGCCAGCCAACCGCTTCGAGGGACATACAATATGTCAAAAGAGAAATCCGCAAAAGTATGGAAGATTATAGTGAGCATCTCTATGAAGTCTATAGAAATAACTTGCTGGGGTTAGATGAGATCATAAAGAAACTATGGATAATTGTAGACTCGGCAAAAACAGACAATAAAACGAGAATAAAGGCAATTACGCTCATTAGGCAGTACTATAGAGAGAGGTTAGAACTAATTCAGTCTGAGCCAAGATTAATTGAGCACAACAAGTGGATGGATAGTGTCAAACGGTCGTCATTTTATTAGCTCAGTGGCCTTATTCAGCTATAACAACGTGATATTATCATAAAGCTCGGTAAGTACGCCTTGTATAGCGTATGTATGTTTTTCGTCATTAATAGTCTGACAAAAAGTTAAAAGCTAGCTTCTCCACGTAATATCTCGGTAGAACCCTTCTAAAAAGAACTGACACGGGAGCGGGCCTATTGGGACTAGCACTGATATCACTTCAAAAAGGAGATTCTTTGCTAACCTGTGCGGCCTCTGCTACTTGGCTTTGTGGCGTTCTTCTGCAGTTGAATTATCCTTTAAGACTTCCAAAAACCAAGCGCAAGAATAAACAGAGATGGTCTAGCGTCACCTCTCGCGTTCTCTTCTGCCTTGCGTCGAGTTAAGGCTCTTTACTACTACTGCTCGTCTCTTATTCCATATCCAAATCAAAGCCCGTTTTCTCATTCTCTTCTTCTTGAACCAAGTTAGAGCTCGGATTTGCTTCTTCTTCCTCCTCCTGCTCTACTTTCTTATTATTTAACATCAATATACGCCTAATAGATAATTCGGATTGACGTGACACCAATGCAGGTGTATTCTGCAGTATTCTAAGATCTGCAGCTTCTAATTCGCAGATAAGATGCCAAGCTTTTATTTGATCTGCAAACGAAGCATTTGGATTGCGAGCAATGTTTGCCAAGATTTCCTGTCTGTGGTGGTCTAATTGGTCTCGAAGAATCCTCCAAGAAACAAGCATATCCTTATCGCTGTTTAGACTTGATAGCAGTTGGTTATCATGCGTATAAACTTCTGAAGTGTAACGCTCTATTGAGCGTATGGGAATATTCAAACGCTCCGATATCTGTCTATTTGTAAGGCCTTCGTCAACTATTAGGCGCCTTATCTTAGAGCCTATCCCAATAATATTGACATACTAAGTCAGATTGGCCTGATGACTATCAATATAGCTTTGTCTGTCTCATTCGTAGTGAAATATCAGTACAAGAGGAAACATCTTCCAACTATCAAACGCATTCCAGATAATGTCGTCTGGAATGAAGTGAAGGATATTTTGCCCAAGGAAAAGCCACATAATACCAAGGGACGTCCTGCTGTCCCATTCAGGATAATATTGGATGGCATTCTGTTTTTGTGCTGAGAACAGAGGATGTCAATGGAAGAAGATGTTACTCAGAGAATATGGATCTGGTTCTCTACCTGTCACAGAAGGTTCCAGCAATGGGTCCGGACAGGAGTATTATTCCATAAACTATGGGTTAGACTGCTAAAAATATACGATGACATTATAGAGGTATCAAATGGAAATGGCAGTCACTTGACAGTGTAGCAATCAAGGCACCATTTGGGGGGGGGACATGACAGGCCCCAATCTGACAGACAGATAGAGATGCAAGCTAGGTACCAAAAGACACACGTACTTACAGACAAGAAAGGAATCCCATTATCAGTTGTCATAACAGCTGCCAATACACATGACGTGAAGGCAGCCATCGAGACATTGGATAGCATAATTATACTGCGGCCAAAGAATAAGAACATACAGAACCTATGTCTTGATAGAGGATACGACTCTTGTGAGATAGAACACGAGGTTGTGAAAAGAAGGTACATACCACACATCCGTCGTAGAGGTAAGAAAAAAAGTAAGCGCCATAGTGGAAAAAGGAGAAGGCGATGGGTCGTGGAACGTACAAATTCGTGGCATAATAGATTCAGGAAATCGTTAACCAGGTACGAGAAGAAATCAGAGAATTACCTTGGAATAGTATACTACAACTGGCCTGTTGTATGATTGTCTACAGGAGGATATTATTAGGATAGGCTCTAAGATTAAAGAGTAGGGATATTATCATATAAGGCATGATAAATGTCGCAGTAGATTTTGACAGCGTTTTGGCAGACACTATGGTTGTATGGGTACATTATTACAACAAGAAATATGGAAAATCTTTGGTTAAAGCAGATGTACATTCTTGGGAATTTTGGCGCGACTTTGGTATTTCAAGAGAAGAAGCCTTCACGATTTTTGATTATGCCTGGCTTGATTGGGAAAACTTGCCAGCTACAGAGATAGATCTATCTCGAACTATTGAAAGATTATCGCAGTATGCAAAGATGGATATAGTTACATCAACTAAGGCACCAATAGAAAATGTAAAGAAATGGTTGGAACATCAACTAATAAGTTATTGTAATTTCATTCACATAAAAGAAGAAACAAAACTGGATCTGGATTATGATATCTTTATTGAAGATGCGCCAGATGTTGCAGACGCAGTCTCAAAGTATGAGAAAGTATGCTTGCTGTATGATCAACCTTGGAATAGGAAAGCTTTCACCAAAAATGTTTTCCGGATTTATAACTTGAGGGAAGCAATTGGATTTTTGAAAGACTATCAAAATAGATAGCTTTGAATCTGTAATTAAAGCAATCTTCTACGACTCGAAGACAGATGTTAGATTGAAGTCAAAAATAAGATATTTGATCGTAAATCTTCAAAACTTAGAGAAATCCAAATATGACTGCACCGTAAAGG